>CAYLVT010000017.1:0-16422 GCA_964387195.1 uncultured Acholeplasmataceae bacterium | reverse complement strand
TCTAACAACCTCAAAACATTACCAAAAGAATTATTAAGACAAGCTTCTTTAGATATGCCTGAAGCAACTGAACCGGATGTTGTTAGACATTATACAAATTTAAGTATGAAAAACTTTGGGGTTGATACCGGGTTTTATCCACTTGGAAGTTGTACAATGAAATATAACTCAAAAATTAATGAATTGGTTGCAAGTATTCCTGGTTTTCAAACCCTTCACCCACTTACTCCAGAAAGTGCTAGTCAAGGCGCACTTGGGTTAATGTATGAAACGGATTTGTTACTAAGTGAAATAACAGGTATGAAAAAGTTCTCTCTAGCTCCTTTTGCAGGTGCTCATGGAGAATTGGTAGGTTTAATGATTATTAAAAAATACCACCAACTAAGAAATGATTTTAAACGTACAAAGATTATTGTACCTGATAGTGCACATGGTACCAATCCAGCAAGTGCATCTGTTGCAGGTTTTGATGTAGTAGAAGTAAAGTCTAACCCGGATGGTACGGTTCATATTGAATCATTAAAAGAAATATTATCTGATGAAATAGCGGGTATCATGTTAACTAACCCTAACACATTAGGCATATTTGAAAAAGATATTTTGCAGATGAGTAAACTGATTCATGATGCGGGTGGATTACTCTATTATGATGGTGCTAATTTAAATGCGTTATTGGGTAGAGGAAAACCTGGGTTAATGGGTTTTGATATTATTCATTTAAATGTCCATAAAACATTTTCAACTCCGCATGGCGGAGGAGGACCGGGGGCAGGACCTGTAGGTGTCGTTGAATCGTTAGTAGAATTACTACCCTCACCAGTCGTTGTTCAAGATAAACATTATAGGTTTTATAATCCTAAACATAGTATCGGTAGAATAGGTCAATTTTATGGAAACTTTAGTGTGATTGTTAAGACAAATGCTTATATAAAAACCTTGGGCAAAAAGGCACTGGAAAATGTAGGTAATTATGCTGTATTAAATGCCAACTATATTAAAGAATCTTTAAAAGAAGAATACTTGGTAGCGATTGATGATATTTGTATGCATGAAGTAGTATTTGATGGATTGAAGGATAAATCCAGTGGTGTGAAGACGCTTGACGTTGCCAAAAGATTACTAGACTATGGCATGCATCCACCCACCATTTATTTTCCTTTAATTGTTCCTGAAGCGATGATGGTTGAGCCTGTAGAAACGGAATCTAAAGAAACGTTGGATCATTTTATTGAAATAATGAAAAAAACCGCAAAAGAAGCGAAAGAAAATCCGGAATTGATTAAAAATGCGCCATATACTACTGTTGTAAGAAGACTAGATGAAGTATTAGCCGCAAGACAACCTAGATTAAAATACAAAGATTTGATTTAACAAATTAAAAAGGGAAAACGCTTGATTAAGCGTTTTCTTGCTTTTTAGGGTTTCTATAGTTAAAAAACATGTAAAACTTAACAGTTAAAAAAATTGAATATTCGTATACTTTTTTCTTTTTCTATGGTATCATAAACTTGCGATACTAAAGGACTTCCAGTAAGTTGCCAAAGTCGCTTGGAATAAAAATAAAGAGGTAAATATGAAAAAGTTTTTTGGTACAGATGGCATTCGTTCTAAAGGCTCATTTTTTTTAAAAAATGACTTTGCCTATAGAGTTGGTCGCGCTATCGCTAAGACATTTAGTATAAAAGAAATTGTCATTGGGTGTGATACGAGGCAATCAAGCATACCCATTGTCAATGAAATATCTGATGGACTAAGGTCATTGGGTGTGGATGTTTATTTCCAAGAACATGCGACAACACCAATGATTTCTTATTATTCAAAAAATAAGCAATTAATCGGCATTATGATTACAGCCAGTCATAATCCGTTTCACGATAATGGGATTAAAATTATTAATAAAGGATTCAAAACAACGGATGAAGAAGAGCTTCAAATTGAAAGTTATTTAGAAGAAACTTATTCAAGAACTGATTTAAAGGGTTCATTCATTGTTACAGATCAGCCAATGTCACTTTACTTAGATTTTTTTAAGAGTTTAGACTTGGGTAGTATTAAGATGAATGTTGCTATTGATTGCGCACATGGCGCAAGTTATGTGGTTGCCCAAAAGATTATTAATACCTACCTACCTAATACAACCGCTTATAATGTAACCCCAGATGGTAAAAACATTAATGAGGGAGTTGGATCAACCCATTTAAATTTTTTGCAATCCATTATCCATCATCATGAAATTGGTTTCGCTTTAGATGGGGATGCGGATAGATGCTTGTTTGTAGATAAAAGCGGTAAAATGATTGACGGCGATATGATGATGTTCATTTTTGCTACATATATGAAGAAGCATGGGCTTTTAAAATCAGATCATGTTGTTTTAACTAAAATGAGTAATCCGGGAATTTTAAAAGCGTTTAAAAATGAAAACATCCATTATTCACTAACCGATGTAGGAGATAAGCATGTCAAACGCGAAATGGATCAGTTTGGATATACCCTTGGTGGAGAAGCCAGCGGACATATTATACTACAACATCTCATGCATAGTGGAGATGGCTTATTAATGGGATTATACATTTTAAAGATTCTCACAGAAGAACAGACTACACTCGAACAATATCTTTCTAAGATAAGTACCTATCCATTTAAAATGATTAATATTAAGAACGTGGATAAAAATGTCTTAAAGAGCATAGATGTTCAAGAACTTACTAAAGAAATTGAAGCGATTTTTAACGAAGACTACTTAATATTAATTAGACCAAGCGGGACAGAACCACTGGTTAGAGTTACAATGAGTCATAAAGATGAAACATTGTTAGATCAGCAAATCAATAGAATGGTTGATTTGATTAAACAAAAAGGAGAAATTGTATGACAACTGCGCTAATACTTGCAGCCGGTAAGGGCACGAGAATGAAAACAGAGATTCCTAAATGTGCGTATCCTATATTAAGAAAGCCAATGATAAGCTATATCGTTGAAAAATTAGAAAAATCAAGTGAAATCAATAAAATAGTTTGTGTTGTTGGGTATAAAAAGGAGGTTTTTTATGACCTGCTTTCTGACCGTGTTGAGTTTGCAGTTCAAGAACAACAACTAGGTACTGCAAACGCTGTTCATAGTGCTAAAACGATTTTAGAAGGCAAAGAAGGAACCACGCTTATTCTTCCTGGAGACGTGCCTTTAATGTCGGTTAAACTGACGGATAAAATTATTAAAGCCCATAAGGACATGGGTAATGATTTAACGGTTGTTTCTATGAATATGGTGAACCCTAAAGGTTATGGTAGAATCATCAGAAGCAAATACGATGTTGTTGAAAAAATTGTTGAAGAAAAAGACGCCAATGAATATGAAAAACAAGTTCATGAAGTGAATAGTGGTGTTTATGTCGTTAACAATAAATACCTCTTTGAAATATTAAAATACATAAAGTCTGAAAACAAACAACAAGAATATTACTTAACAGATATCGTGGAGCTCATGAGCAAAGACTATAAAATTGGTGTCTTTAGTGTTAGAGATACCACTCAAGTCATGGGTGTCAATGACTTATATCATATTAGTGTTGCAGAAAAACAATTAAGAGAAGTTATTAATAAAGATCACATGATTAATGGTGTATCAATGGTAAACCCAGAAACCATTACCATTGGTTATGACGTTTCCATCGAACCTGGTGTGGTTATTTTACCCAATACAACCATTACAGGCCATAGTGTTATCAAAACAGATTCTGTGATTGGACCTAACTCAGAAATTCACCAATCAAATATTTATAACAATGTTCATATTAAACACAGTATTGTTTATGACTCTACTGTGATGGAAAATAGCACCATCGGCCCATTTGCCCATTTAAGAAATAATGCAGTAATTGGTCCTGATAACCGTATTGGAAACTTCGTTGAAGTGAAAAATTCACAAACCGGTTATGATACTAAGGCAGCGCATTTATCTTACATAGGTGATTCAAATGTCGGTAGTAGAGTAAACTTTGGCTGTGGGTCAATTACGGTCAATTATGATGGGGTATCCAAACATAAAACCAACATTGGTGATGATGTATTTATTGGATGTAATGTAAACTTAGTCGCACCACTTAATATCTCCAATAACGTCTTTATTGCCGCAGGATCTACCGTGACAAAAGATGTCCCAGAAGGATCCCTTGCTATTGCCCGAGGTAAACAAGTCAATAAAGCCGATTATTTTACGCATCTCATTAAACCAAAACCAAGTAAATAAGGATTATTTATGGAACGAAGAACACCTAAAATTATCATAAAAATTGAAATGGCAATCATGGATTTATTTATTTTGCTTTTTACCTATATTTCAATTGGTTTGGTTTTTCAAAAATTTCAAATAGATCCGATTGATGTATCCTTTATCTTTTTCACATTAATAATTGCAGTTATTAGCATTGGCATACTGGCATTGTTTTCAGTATATAGAATGCTACTTAAACACTTTGGTTTTCAAGACATCTTAAGAATTTTTACAACCGTTATTGTCAAAAACTTAGCTTTTATGATCGTGTTTATAGTATTCCCTAAACTAAGTCCGTTTAAGTTTTATGACTTTCTAGCTTTAATCCCAATCGAAATATTTGTCATCGCACTACCAAGAATTATTCCTAGAATGTATCGTTATGTAACTCAAGAACTATCACGTCAAAATGGGTTAAGAACGTTGATTATTGGTGCAGGTAGTGGTGGAAGTATTGTATTAAGAGAAATTATTGATAACAAACATAGAAACAATAAAGTCGTTGGTTTTGTTGATGACAATTCCAATAAAATTGGCTCTAGAATGAGTGGGATAAAAGTTTATGGTCCGATTATCAATATTAAAGAAATCATTAAACAAACCAACGCAGAAGAAGTAATTATTGCAATTAAATCTTTAAAAACCAAATCCCTTTCTGGGATTGTTAGAGATATTACCGAATGTGATGTTTCGGTTAAAAAGATGCAAGTCTTAAGTGATATATCTAAAGATAACGTTGTCTCAGTTGTGAAGGTAAACGTAGAAGATTTATTAAATAGAGAACCCATCTCATTAGATAATGAAGAAATTTTAAATTATTTAAGTGGAAAAGTTATTTTAGTAACCGGTGGTGGTGGTTCTATTGGAAGTGAACTGTGTCGCCAAATCGTTACGTATCACCCCAAACAATTGATTATTTTTGATATTTATGAAAACTCGACCTATGATATTCAAATGGAGTTATTAAGATTATTTCAAAAACAACCCGAACTTAGTTGTGATTTAAAGGTTGTTATTGGTAGTGTATATAACTATGAGCGCATAAAATCCGTATTTGAAACCTATAGGCCAAATATTGTTTTCCATGCAGCAGCATACAAGCATGTGCCCCTTATGGAAGATGCCCCTATAGAGTCATTAAGGACGAATGTATTGGGTACGTATAATGTGGCGATTTTAGTTGATGAATATAAGGCAGATAAGATGGTGTTAGTATCTACCGATAAAGCTGTAAGACCCACATCCATTATGGGTGCATGTAAGAGGTACGCTGAACATATTATTCAAAATCAAAACCAAATATCCAAACATTCAAACTATTCAGCCGTAAGATTTGGAAATGTGTTAGGCTCAAATGGATCAGTTATTCCCCTTTTTAAAAAGCAAATAGAAGATGGTGGACCCGTAACCGTAACACATAAAGATATCACACGCTTTTTCATGATTATACCAGAAGCGGTCAGTTTAATTTTACAATCGGCAGTCTATGCACAAGGCGGGGAAATATTTGTTTTAGATATGGGAGAACCGGTTAAAATATTAGATCTAGCTGAGCGGATGATTCGCCTAGCGGGTTATATACCTTATAAAGATATTGATATAAAAATTACAGGCCTTCGTCCTGGTGAGAAATTGTTTGAAGAGTTATTAATTGATACAAACTCTGATAGACATAAACGAACAGATAACGAAAAAATCTTTATCGAACATGAAAGTCATTTATCAACGGAAGTGTTAAACATGTCCTATATTTCAAAAAATATTGATACCCTAACCAATGAAGATGCCGTTTCTTTAGTTAAAAGCATTATTAAAACCTATGATCCTGAAAACGGACAAGAAATTAAAAAGTAGCCTTCGGGCTATTTTTTTATAAAAAAAAGCGAGATTTACTCGCTTATTCTAATAAGGATGCCGCATCCTTGTCTAAGTATACGGTGACGTATGGGTGTCGTTTTAAGATGGTTACTGGCCACGCCTCATCTTCAACCCCATTAATGAGTTGTTTAATCGCTTGGGCTTTATTTTTACCAAAAGCGATTAAAATAATTCGTTTAGCGCTCATAATATCCTTAAGTCCCATTGTAATCGCTCCTTTTGGAACATCGTCAATGGAATTAAAGAAACGCTTATTATCGTTGATGGTAGATTCGGCTAAAGTGACATAACTTGTTTCTTGATCAAAACTTGTATAAGGTTCATTAAAGCCTATATGACCATTACTTCCAACACCTAATATTTGTAGATCAATATTATGTTCTTTAATGAGTTCACTATAAGCGCTTGGGTTTTCTAGTGAAGGGAAGAAGGTGTTGTTTAAATCGATATTAATATGATCAAATAGATTTTTTCTCATATACGTATGATAACTTTGTTCATGGTCAATATCCAAACCGACATACTCATCTAAATTAAAGGTTTTCACACCTGAATAATCGGTCTTGTTTTCTTTATAATCATCAATTAAGTTTTGATAAACACCAAGCGGTGTAGAGCCCGTAGCAAGACCTAAAACAGCGTCAGGGGTATTATTTACAAGTTTTGTAATTTCCTTACAAACCATGACGTTAATATCATGGATTTCATCAATCACTATTTTCATAATTTATTCTCCTTTAGGTTTTATAACATAACCAGGTAAACCGATGTTATGTTTCATACAATATTCATAAATATCGCCTAGTAATGCTCTAGATAATGCGAAATGCTGACCGTTTACACACGTAAACCTAACCCTTAAGGTTAACCCACCAGCGGTTGTATCCGCAACTCCATAAAATGAAGGGACACCAATCATTTGATCATACTTTGAGCTAATCGAATTTAAATAATCGATAAACCGATCACTAAAGTGGACTAAGTCGGTACCATACGCAATTTTAAAGTCGACAATACCAACACTATTTTTCCTAGCGACGTTTTTAACCGCTCGAATATCACTATTATTTACAATCAGTGTTTCATTATAGACGTTTTCAATAATGGTTGTTCTAAGACCTATATTCACGACGGTTCCTCTAAAATCACCATAAATAATGACTTCACCCACTGAAAATATCTTCTCAGCAATAATGAAAAACCCACTAATTAAGTCTTTAATAAGTTCTTGTGCACCAAAACCAACCGCTAACCCAACAATACCTGCACTGGCAATAATGGTGGCGATATCCACACCAAGCTCACTCATAATGATGATTGCTAAAAAGATAACAAGCACAAAGGTTGAGATATTGGATACCATTTTGGCAATGGTTTTAGCGTGTTTATCATCTTTCCCTCTAAACCCTCTATTTAAAAGACGAGAGAAGTAAAAGGCTAAAATTCTTTTTAAAATATAACCAACGATAACCCAAATGATTATCATCGTTAAGACCGTGAGTAGTGTCGCCCAATCTTCATTGATAAAATTTATGGATAAAAACTGGTTATATAGCCAAGTTCTAAGTTCATTAATCATTTCATAACCTCCACTAAAAACTTTAACAAAAAATGAGGTAAAAGTCAATTATAGGCGCTATATCCGTTGAATTATCAAAAGTATTATAATATAATGTATTTACACTTAATTTATAAGTTAATCGGGTGATCGTATGAAGGCAACAACATTTATTACAACACACCCCACTAAAGACATCTCATACCTCATAAATTATGATGGAGAAAACGTTTTAAAAGGGTTAAACTTAATCGAAGTACATGACATTCAAAAAGCCCGTCAAATTGCCGGTTTTTTAAAGTTACATAATCATGTAGATATCTTTATTCTAACGAGAGAACGACGCATTATTAAAGAAATTTATTCGATTTTTCCTTATGTCAGATTAGTGTATGAGCCCAAAAAAACATATAGTGATATCGATCGACTGACTAAAGAGTTATTTTCCCTAGGGATATTTACTATTTGTCTAAACATCTCTTACGCCAATCAATCCACGATCAGAGAACTTCAAAAACAAGGCATATCAGTAATCATTCGAGTCACTAACCAAATTGAAGCTTATGAAGCAACACTCGCTGGTGCGGATGGTGTGATTGGTAGACAAATTGAAAAAGTAACCATTGAAACAAACTTTTACACGAGACCTTTTTTAGTATCACATAGAGGTTATCAAAAAGAGCACATCGAAAACTCACTTGGTGCAGCGATTGCCGCACAAAATTTAGGTGCTGAATTTATTGAAATGGATGTGCATATTACAAAAAACAATGTCGTTGTCGTCAATCATGGCCCATCACTTGGTGAGAATTATGATAAAGACTACTCTATTAAGCGAAATACGTTTAAAGAATTAAAAGAAGCAAGCCAAATCTTTAATGGCCAACCAACCGAACATCATATAGAGTCTTTAATTAATTTTGATAAATCAATCACGAATGATATTGGGTTTATCATTGATGTAAAGGTTGATTCTAAACGTAATATCAAACGAATCGCAAAAACGATTAATACGATGCAACGCCCCGTGTATGTGATGAGTTTCTTACCGTTTGCGATTGTTAGAATTAACCGCTATTTAAAAAATGTTAAAAGTGGGATGTTACTAAGTTTTAATGAAAAGAAATTAACCCTTCATTCCCTACTCAAATTAATTCATAAATACAATTTAGTCATTCATCCTTATTACCTACATGAAAATGAAACATTTATCAACGCTTTAAATAAGCGAATGATTCCTATGGTACCTTACGGCCTTACCAAAGAAGCAACGTATAAGACATTTATCAATAATTATCATATGGTAAACTCAGATTACATTGATGAACTCATCCATTTACCTAAACGCTTAATTACGAAAAAACACCTCCACTATTCTATCGGTGAATATAAAAAAATCATCGTCTCCGATGATAAATTAAACAAAATTCCATTTAAAGCACATGTGTTGTTTGAAAACCCACTTGGATTAACATTTGATGCACATGGAATAACTGGAGCACAAGAAAGTGGTGTATCCTATTTTTATCTAACCTATACAACCAATCTAGGGGATCATCCAATTACATACGCAAGTGATTTAATAACCATCACCATACACAATAATGAAAGGGAGAACTATGTTACTACATCTAAAGACACAAAGTAAATATCTAGAGATGGAAACCGATATTTACATTATAAGACCTAATGTTATCAAAGAAGAACCCATCTACCTATTATACCTACTGCATGGTTATACAGGTGATTATTCTAACTGGGTAAGACATACAAATATTGAACGGTATGTAGCCGATAAAAATATGATCGTTGTGATGCCCAGTGGCTTAAATATGTACTATACAAACACCGATTTATGGTATCCTTATTTTAGTTATTACACTAAAGAATTGCCACATATGGTAAGTGAAATACTAAGGCTTGACATAAAGAAGGAAAACACCTTTATTGCAGGGTTATCCATGGGTGGTTATGGCGCACTTAAAGCGATATTATCAACCGACAACTACGCTAAAGCCGCTTCTTTTTCAGGGGCACTAGATCTTCATAAACTCACTGAAAAAGCCAAAAGCACAAGAAAGAATCCTTTTGATGCGATCTTTTCAAAAAATATAAAAAAGGAAGATGATCTTTTCACCTTAGTAAGAAACAATAAAAAACCCATTGAACTTTATCTTTCTTGTGGGAAAGATGATCCTTTCTTACCAGATAGTCAAGCGTTTGTGAAACTTCTTAAACAAGAAGGCATTAAACATGTTTATTATGAAAAAGAAGGCACACACGACTGGGTATTTTGGGATAATGAAATAAAACACGCCTTATCGTTCTTTTTAGATAAATAAAGTCAAGCGCAATCCGCTTGACTTTTCTTTTAGACTAACGATGCAATTTCTAGAAGTATTAAAACACTTTGTTTCATTTGATTAATACTTAAAAACTCAAATCTCCCGTGAAAGTTAAACCCACCGGTTCCTAAGTTTGGACAAGGAAGCCCCATAAAGGATAATCTTGCCCCATCGGTACCTCCTCTAATCGGATGTTCTACATAAGGAATCCCTAGATTTAGAGTCGCTTGTTTGGCAATATCGACACTTTGGAAGTCGTCTTTTAAGACTTCATACATATTTAAATAAGATTCTTTAATATCCACTAAAACCGCTTCATAACCATACTTTTTATTCATATAGTCTTTGATTTCATGGAAGGTTTGTTGTTGTTTTAAAAAGAGCTCATAACTATGATTTCTAATAATGTAGTGGAGGTGTGCTTTTTCAACTTCACCTTTCATGTCACTTAAATGATTAAACCCATCATAATTATCGGTATAAGCCGGATTTAAAAAAGGTGGCAACATACTATGAAATTCAAAGGCTAAATGTTGGGCATTAATCAGTTTGTTTTTGGCACTGCCTGGATGAATGGATTTACCAATAAATTTAACATCGGCACTAGAGGCGTTAAAGTTTTCAAAGTTTATAACACCCACATGACTGCCATCAACGGTATAGGCAAATTTGGCTTTAAAGAAGTCCAAATCAAACTTATCCGCACCTCTACCGATTTCTTCATCGGGCGTAAAGCCGATATAAATATCACCATGAGGGGGTTTGTTTTTTAAGAGTGTTTGTGCGAAATCCATAATAATCGCAACCCCAGCCTTATTATCTGCCCCAAGTAAGGTATGACCATCTGTGACAATAATATCATCACCAATAACGTAGTTTAAATCAGGAAAAGTAGAAGGACTCATACTTAATGCTTCATTGAGTTTAATCGTTTCTCCTTGATAGTTTTTAATGATTCGAGGGTTAACATTTGCCCCTGGTGCATCAGGTGATGTATCCATATGGGCAATAAACCCAATCGGTGTATGGCCTTCCTTGGTTTTATTTATTTTCGCATAGACATAGCCATATTCGTCCATAAAACTCTCAAGCCCCATGTCTTTTAACTCCTTTAACAATAGTCTTGCTAAATCCTTTTGTTTCATTGTTGAGGGGATGGTTTGACTGTTTGGGTCACTTTGGGTGTCAATTTTCGCATAATTTATAAATCTGTTTACAATATCCATAGTTATCAACCTTTCCAATTTTTTAATCAATCTCTAGTTTATATTATAAGACATTTTCCCTAAAAGTAGAAAAAATAAGATAAGTAGTAATCGATACTTAATTATTCATTATGATATTTAATATTGATTGTATTTGTGGTATGATATTAAATAGCGTAATATTGAAATTGAGGGATGCTTGTGATTTTTGGAAAACATATCAACAAATACTATTTAAAGTATGGAATACCGCTTCTAATAGGTATTGGTGTATTGTTGGTGGTTGACTGGTTTAATATTCAAATACCAAGACTTTTTGGTCAATTTATAGACAACTTAAATGGTTCATTAAATACCCCATTCACGCAAAGTGATTTGTGGGATTTTATTGTGAATGTATCTCGGGTTGTTCTGATAATGGTAGTAGGGAGGTTTTTGTGGCGTATCTTTCTTATGGGAACCTCTAGACAAATCCAATATAAAATGCGTGAACAACTCTTTGAACACGCACTAACCTTAGATCAACCATACTATCAAACACATAAAGTAGGTGCGATTATGGCCTATTTTTCCAACGACTTAGAATCGATTCGCATGAGTTTTGGGTTTGCGATGTTAATGTTGTTTGATAGTTTATTTTTAGGTTCTTTAGTACTGATAAGAATGTTTAACATAAACGTTTTACTAACCTTTTTATGTACAATACCGCTATTCTTTTTGGGTATTGTCGCATACTTTGTTATCAAACGAATGAGAATGAAGTTTCGATTAAGACAAGACTCATTTGAAGCGATGAATGATTTTACCCAAGAAAGTTTTTCTGGTTTAAGTGTGATTAAAGCGTTTGTAAAAGAAGTAAAAGAAGCGTATAACTTTAAACAACATAACGATGACTTTTATGATAAGCATATGTCTTTTGTAAAAACACACATTTGGGTAAATATCGTCATTGGATTATTTATTAATCTAACCATTGCCACCCTTTTAGGTGTTGGTGCAATCATTATTATTTATAATCCGGCACAGTTTAGTGTTGGACAATTAACGGAGTTTTTCTCTTTATTTTCCACGCTTATTTGGCCAGTTATGGCTTTAAGTAGATTTGCAAGTATTCGCAGTCAATCAACAGCAAGCTATCAAAGGGTTGCTCAATTTTTAGATGCGAAACCTTTAATTATTGAAGGCGAAAATATCTTAGATGTATACGTAGATGAATTTGTGGCATACGAAGCTTATACACCCATCGATCAAAGTGATAAGTATGATGAATATAAAGTAAACTACCGCATTAACTTTGATAAAGACTTTGATTTTGAAAATAAGAAAGTCTACATCCTTCACCAAGGTAATAACTACGACCTTATAAAAGGAAAAGAATTAAAGTCTAATTTATTTTCAAAGCATATTTATGAAGGGTTTGAAACCGTTCGTTTAAGCGAAGCAAATTTAAGGTATAAAATCATCTTAAAAGATGACAAAGACATACTTGAATATCATAAGGGTTTATTAAGTTACCCACTCTTTAATGAATTAGCGGATGTGTGTACTTTATCAGGAAACATTACCTTTAAAAACGTGAACTTTAGTTATCCGGATGCCCCTAATCAACCGATTTTAAAAGACATTAACCTTGAAATAAAACAAGGGGAAAGTGTTGGTATTTTAGGTAGAACAGGTAGTGGTAAGTCTACGTTTGTAGATTTACTACTAAGAATTTATAACGTTGATAATCAATCCATTTATTTAGATGATTATGATATTATGCAGCTTAAAACAAACTGCGTAAGAAACAACATTGCCTATGTACCACAAGATAATTTCCTATACTCAACCACCATTAAAGAAAACATTGGGTTTGCTTCAAAAGAAGTGGATATAGAATCTGTAGAAAGAGCCGCTAAGTTATCCGATGTTTATGATAACATCGTAAACTTTAAAGATGGTTTTGATACCATTTTAGGGGAACGTGGGATAACGGTATCTGGTGGTCAAAAACAGCGTATCTCTATCGCAAGAGCGCTTGCGAAAGACGCTCCTATTTTAATACTTGATGATTCGGTAAGTGCCGTTGATACCAATACAGAAGACCAAATATTATCAAACTTAAAAGACATTAGAAAAGATAAGACAACCATCTTAATTGCCCACCGTATTTCAACCGTAAGAAGATTAGATAAAATCATCTTACTTGATCAAGGGCGTGTTTTAGATGTGGGTAGTCATCGTGAGTTATTAAGTAGAAATAGTGTGTATCAAGATATGGTAAATAGACAAGCACTTGAAAGTAAGGTGACTGGTAATGCGTGATTTTGTTGAACAAACAAGACATACGAGTGACGCTAAAATATTTTCTAGACTCATGCGATATGCAGGCCCTTATAAATTAAACTTTATTATTGCGCTATTATTTATTTTTATTGACGTTGCCTTAAGTTCTGTGGCCCCAATGATACTTGGTTTTATTATAAGAGTGGTGGAGACAGATAGTTATAGTCAATCTATGAAATTATGGATTGTCATGGGTATCATTGCGTTTTTTGTCTTTGCCTTAGTTATGATTTTAACCATGACGTATTTCCAACAAATTCTCCTTCAAACCGCAGGACAAAAGATCGTAAGACAAATCAGGGGCGAAGTCTTTGAACACATTGAACAATTATCACTCGGGCAAATTTATAAAATACCTATTGGTAAATTAGTAACCCGAGTTACCAATGATACAAACACACTTTCTGAGATGTATACGAGTGTTGTGGTGAATTTGATTAGAAACTTCATGTTAATGGTTGTTCAGTTTACTATTATGTTGGTTTTAAACGTCAAAGCAACCCTAATGATGGGAATCACTATCCCGTTTGTTGCGGTATTTACCTTTATGTATCGTAAGATCGCAAGGGCACAATATCGCCGTGTTCGTAATGAAAATACCAATGTGAATGCCTATCTTCAAGAAAACTTAAGTGGTATTAAACTCACACAAATATTTAACCAAGAAGATAAAAAACGTCATGAATTTGAACAAAATAGTAGAAAATTAAGAAACGAACATTGGAAAGAATTGTTGATGTTTGCGATTTATCGACCATCGATGTTCTTACTATCTATGTTAGCATCCTTAATTGTGGTTTACTATATGGGTTCATACATCGTCAATCAGTTTGAATTAGGTTTAGTAACAGATAAAGATATTTTGGTTGCTTTAGTTGGCTCACTAGTGATGATTTATACCTATGCAAACCAATTTTTCCAACCACTTCAAAACTTAGCCGAAGACTTTAATATTTTACAAAGTGCTTTTGCCAGCGCAGAAAAAGTCTTTGATGTTTTAGATACGAAACCTGAAATCACAGACGATCCAGATGCGATAGAATTAAAAGACTTTAAAGGTGAGATAGAGTTTAAAAACGTGTGGTTTTATTATGATGAAGGTGTTTGGGTTTTAAAAGATGTTTCCTTTAAAATAAACCCAAATGACACCGTCGCTTTTGTTGGCGCAACCGGTTCAGGTAAAACAACCATTATGAATTTGATTGTAAGAAACTACGATGTTCAAAAAGGTGAAATTTTAATCGATGGTATCCCCATTAAAAAGATAAAACTCGATTCCCTTCGAAAAGAAATAGGTCAAATGCCACAAGATGTCTTCCTCTTTACAGGTTCTATTAAATCAAACATCTCCTTTAAAGACGATGATGTTGATGAAGAGAAAGTCATTCAAGCCACCAAATATGTAGGGGCCCATGACTTTATTGAAAAACTACCTGATAAATACGATCATGTCGTTAGAGAAAGAGGCAATAACTTCTCAACAGGCCAAAGACAACTCTTATCCTTTGCAAGAGCACTTGTCTATGAACCAACCATTATGATCTTAGATGAAGCTACCGCAAATATTGACTCTGAAACAGAAGAAATTATTCAAACATCACTCGAAAAGATGATGAAAATTTCTACTATGATTGTGGTTGCACATCGATTATCAACCATTCAAAAGGCAGATAAAATCTATGTTCTACAAAAAGGTGAAATTAAAGAAAGTGGGACACACCAAGAACTTTTATCTCAAAATGGAATTTATTATAGTTTATATGAACTTCAACACAAATAGAACGAACCTTGGGGTTTGTTCTTTTTTTGTTTTCTAGTATAATTAAGAAAGAGGTAGTCTATGAATATAAAATGTGAAAAACTGGATAATTATGGTAATGGATTATTACGTATAGATAAGAAAGTAATAACTCATAAAGATGCGCTTATTGGAGAGTTATTTTCTTATGGAAAAGAACTCACTAGAATAAGTGATGCTAAAGAAAGAGTAAAGCCTTTTTGTAAGGCGTATTTATCCTGTGGTGGATGTCAAATCCAACACATGAATTATACTTATCAACTTGAATATAAAAGAAACATTATTTTAAACTACTTTAAACAACACAACATTAATACCTTGGTTCATCAAACAATTGAAGATAAAGAGCAACGTTATTATCGGACAAAGTTAATTACGACCTATCAGCAAAAGCATAACAAACTTCACTTTGGTTTGTATGAAGAATCGAGTCATAAACTGGTTTCTATCGAGGAATGTCCCATTCAAAATAAACTAGGAAATCGTATATTAAAGACCATAAATCAACTTTTAGCTAAACACAAAATAAAAGCCTATAACGAAGATAAACAAACCGGAACCATTAGACATGTGGTTGTGAGAGTGGGGTATAAAACACAGGAGGTGCTTGTTTGTTTTGTAATAGGTTCTAATGTATTTCCTGGGATCAATAATGTATTAAAAGACTTAACAAAAGAACCTCATATTAAATCAATCTATCTTAACTACAACAACAGAAAAAGTAGCGCCGTTTTTGGTAAGAGATTTAAACATCTTTATGGAGAAAAAACCATTAAAGATAGCTTACTAGGTTATACTTTTTTAATTGGGGCAGATACGTTTTATCAGGTAAACCCACCCCAAGCCGAAAGATTGTATCAAGAAGCTATTAAAGGTCTTGATTTATCAAAAGATGAAGTATTATTGGATTGTTATTCAGGGATAGGTACCATTACCATTACCGCATCAAACTATGTAAAAGAAGCGATTGGTGTTGAATACAATAGACAATCGGTTGACTTAGCCAATAGAAATAGAACCATAAATAAAATAAACAAT
>CAYLVT010000016.1:0-19769 GCA_964387195.1 uncultured Acholeplasmataceae bacterium | reverse complement strand
CTTTGGTGCACTTGTGTTTTTAATTGTGGCCCTTGTTTTAGAGCGAAAACAATTTCAAATGCCCGCAAGAGGATGTATCTTTAATACACCATATCTTATTTTAATTTTAAGTTTTCTTGGTTTTAGAGTACTCTTTGGTAATGTGGCTGTAGCGGTTTATGCGGTTGTTGTCTTATTTATTATTGCTGCATTTGAAGAACATAAATTTATTCCACTCGTAATTGCGGCATTTACCTTACTACAACCATTCTTATTAATTGATAATATTATCACCGTTTCTAATAATGCGGGTGTGGGTGCGAGTACGTGGATTGCCTACATCATTGGCACATTAATCTTAACGTTTGCGATTATTTCATTCTTCATTCCTAATATAGGCCATAAAGAAGACAAACCGGTTGAGAAAGTAAACGATGAGCCGACAGTTGAGGCTTAAATAAAAAACATTTAAACACAAGCTTAATTAAGCAAGAAAAAAAACGTCAATCGACGTTTTTATTTTGCTCATTTTTAAAATAAAGTTTAAACGTAGTACCGCTAGCATCACTAGATAGTGTAATATCTATATCATACGTTAATGCGATATGTTTTACAATCGCTAAGCCTAAACCAGATCCGCTTGTCTTTTTCACATCGATGCTACTTGATCTAAAGAAGCGTTCATAAATGCGGTTCATTTCATCTTTCTTTATTCCAATCCCACTATCTTTGATCGTAAGTGTTTGATTGTGAAGGGTAACGTCTAGTAAGCCTGATTCTTTATTGTATTTAATGGCGTTATCAATTAAATTATTTAATAACATCTCTAAATGTCTTTTTTCCATATAAGCTTTAGAATCATCTAAGTTTTGATTCAGTGTTAGTTTTTTCTCATAAATTTTAGGCTTATACTTATCTAAAATGGACACTATTGTGGTTTTTATACTTAGATGTTTGCTTTGTTTAGAGGCGTTATTTTCTAATAGAGATACATCAAGCATTTGATTAATCAGCGTGTTTAAGGTATCAATTTCTTTAATGGTCTTTATTAAAGTTTCGTTAATATTATCAACAATAATCCCTTCCGTTATTAATTCTAAATTACCTTTTATAATTGTCAGTGGGCTTTTGAGTTCATGGCTTGCGTTTTGGAAAAATTCTTTTTTGGTTTTTTCTAATCGTAACTCTTCCGTAATATCAACAACGCTTATTATATAGCCATTTTCTAGCCACTTTGAGTGATAAGGTACCACATCAAATAAATAGTCTTTTTGATGAATGGTTTGAATGAATGAATGGTTGGTTTTTTGAAGTTTATCTTTAATAAAGGTTTGAACGAAGAAATGGAGGTTTGTTTTATTGTCTAACTCAAAATAGTTAATCACCATTTGATTGGCATGAACGATCGTATCATTATCTAAAACAAGTACCCCTGTTTTCATCACATCTAAGATGGTTTTTAGTTTTTGTTTTTCATCGTCTAATTTGGATAAGTTTTTATTCAGTGTTTCTTTAATCTCATGCACTTGCATACTTAGAAGTTTAGGATCATCGATACAGCGGTTGCCTCACCCAAAGCTCTCCCTAAACCAATAATGACCCCTTGAAAAATAAAGGAAGAAGCTACCCTTAACACAATTTTATAATTGGTTTGTGTTTTACTTGCCCCCAGTGCTAGACTGGCGTGTTCTAGCGATTCAGGCACCGTTTTGATTGCGGCAATGGATAATATCGTGATGGTAGGAATAATCATAATCGCCAATACTAAGCTTGCGGCTAAACTAGATGCCCCACCCGCACTTTGATAGTTAAAAAAGTTTGCGATGTTTTTAACTAATCCTGTAATCATCACACTGGCAAACAACCCATAAACAACCGATGGAATACTTGAAAGTATTTCAATGATACTTTCTAAAACGATCTTTAATCGTTTGCTGGCCATCTTTGTAATAAAGAGAGCGGATAATACACTAATAGGTGTTGCAATGATAATCGCAAGTAATGATACATAGATGGTATTTATTAAAATAAAGCCTGCCCCATAGAGGTGCCCTTTTTCCCAAAAGTTACCACTTAAAAAGTAGCCAAAGTTTGCTTTATAATAAGCGCCATCAATTAAGTAATTTGTGAAAAAGGGCTTAACGCCTCTATATAAGATAAATAACGCAGAAACGACAATTATGGAGGAAGTAATTGTCGTTAATATGAAAAGTATTCTTTTTGTAAGGGTATCTAGTTTTGTTTTACGATTAAAATTTATTTGGCGTCTTTCCATACGCTTACGCTATTGTCGCCTTTTAAGAAAATACGTGTTAATAACTCAATACTTACATTACTAATGACTTTATTTTCTTGATTGATCACAACTACAATCGCATCGGTTGCTACTTTACCATAGGTATTTTCTTTTGCAGGTTCACTTGAGTTTACTTCTCTAGATAAAAAGCCAATATGTAAGGCATTTGCCGAGTCTTTATCGCCACCTTGTGTACGTTTATAAGCATCCCCAGAACCGGTGTGGTTGTTTGTGATTACAACACCACCAGCAACACTACTAAACTCTCTACCAAGAGCAATCGCAACTTTTTCTACAGAAGTAGAACCACCAAGTTTAAGGGTAATGGCTTTGTTGTCTTCTTTTAATTGAGCTTGTATTTCATCTGAAAGTGTTAATACCACCTCTGCCCAAGGTTTTGCATTCTTTGTATCAACAATACCACCTTCACCAGCAATCGCACCTAACCCCTCAACAGACGTCATATAAGCAACAAACGCATCAACTAAATGCTTTTCCGCATCACTACTATATTCACTACGTACCATGTAGTTAAAGTTTCTCATGACTTTGTATGTCCCGTTTAAGACATTTGCCTCCGTTGGGCTTACACCATCCACACTAAGACCCGTTAAACCGGATGTTTCTAATGAAGAGAGTGAAATATAACCAATACCATAGTGATCTGCCTTTACTTTAGCAATCATATCCCCATTACCGGTTACCTCTGACATAGAACTTGCCAATAATGAATTATCCTTAGCTGCGGCTTTGGCACCGATAATTTCAAAGAAAGCTTCCCTTGTGCCGCTGGCAGCGTCTCTTGTATAAACTTTGATGTCTTTGTCTTCAAACGAATCTTTAACATCAGCCTTTTTACCACAAGCCGTTAAACCAAACTCAAGTAGTAAAACTAAACTTAAAATCATTTTTTTCATTTTATCATTATCTCCTTTTCGCTCTTATTATAATTGGATGTTTTTTTCAATCATTCTTAAATGTGTAAATAAATGTCAAGAACTTATCAAGAACAGATAGACATGTTATAATAAGATTAAGAAAAGAGGTACATTATGAAAATAGATCCTATTTATAAAGAATTGATGGAAAGTTTTGGCATATCGGCCTATGAACACAACATCAAAAAAATCTTTGAACGAGAAATCAAAAAATATCCAAGTTATGAAATCATCCAAGATAACTTAGGCAGTATCTTTGCCTATAAGAAAAGCAGCCATAAAGATGCAAAAACCGTTATGATTGCTGCCCATATGGATGAAGTGGGCTTAATGATTAGTGACATCCGTGATAATGGCTTAATTAAAGTCATTCCTATAGGAGGGCTAGATCCGCAAGTTTATTTATCACAACTCGTCTACATCGAAACCAACAACAAACATATTCCAGGTATCATTGGGGCAATACCACCTCACATCAGCAAAGACCAAAAAGTCACCTTTGATGTTTTAAGTATTGATACAGGTATGAATAAAACACAACTCCTAGAAGCAGGGGTAATGATTGGGCAAATGGTTTTACCGAAAACACCGTTTATGTATAACCATAATCAAA
This sequence comes from uncultured Acholeplasmataceae bacterium, assembly GCA_964387195.1. Taxonomy (GTDB): domain Bacteria; phylum Bacillota_I; class Bacilli_A; order Acholeplasmatales; family UBA5453; genus DUQU01. Next base: position 15,943 of record CAYLVT010000016.1, on the reverse strand, counting down.
CAAGAGTCATTGCAAAAGCGGTGGATAACCGCTGGGGTTGTGGGATGGCTTTAGAATTAATTAAAGATTTAGCAACTAAAGAATTTCCATTTCATTTAGCAATCGGTGCAACGGTTCAAGAAGAGGTTGGCCTACGTGGCGCTTCCACAGCAACGTATAAAATAAACCCAGATATGTTTATTGCGCTAGATGCAAGCCCGTTAAATGATTTAAATGACCCAAATCAACATGGGAAAATGGATGAAGGGTTTTTAGTGAGATTGTATGACCCTTCTAATATTATGAGACCCAGTTTATTTAACTATTTTAAAGAATTGGCAACAAAACATAATATTAAGCACCAAATCTATTTTTCAAAAGGTGGTACTGATGCGGCAAGAGCCCTTTTAATAAAAGAAGGTGTTGTTGCAACAACGATTGGGCTACCCGCAAGATACATTCACTCTACGGTTTCTATGTTTTCCATCGAAGACCACTTTAGTGCACATACAATGCTAAGAACACTTATTTATGATTTAACAAACGAACAAATCACGAAACTACAACAATAAAGGAGAGATAATAATGGATAAACTACCTAAATTAGGACTAGGCACCTTTTTAATGGTTGAGGATGCGTATGAGGTTGTATCTCATGCGCTTAAGATTGGTTATCGACACATTGATACCGCACAAGCGTATCATAATGAAGCGGAAATTGGCCGTGCACTGAAAGATTCCGGTTTAAAAAGAGAGGAATATTTTATAACTACAAAACTTTCCGCAAGAAAACTAACCTATGAAGATGCGATTAAAGAATTAGAGAGTTCACTTGAAAAACTTGGGCTTGACTATGTTGATTTATATTTAATTCATTGGCCAAGTCAAGATTATCAAATCAATCTTAATACATGGCGCGGTTTAGAAAAAGTCTATCAAGAAGGTAAGGCTAAACGAATAGGTGTATCAAACTTTCAAAAACATCACCTAAATGCGTTATTAGAAGATGCGAAAATTAAACCGATGTATAACCAAGTAGAACTCCACCCAGGGTTGCAACAAACCGCATTAAAGCATTATTTGGATGATTTAGGGATTCATACGATTTCCTTTGGCCCTTTTATGAGAGGTGAGGTTTTTCAAAAAGAAGGGAGATACTATGAAACCCTAAAACGGATTGCAGATAAGCATCATGCAACCGTTGCTCAAATCGTTATTGCTTGGGGTTTAGCTAGAGGGATACATATGATTCCTAAAACCGCAACTAAAGAGCGATTACAAGAAAACTTTGATGCTCAACAAATTAAACTTGATAAAGATGACTTAGAAGCGATTTTAAAATTAAACCGTGGAAGGAGAATCTATACCGACCCCGATAACTACAGTTTTTATGAATAAGGATGTTTTAAAACGTCCTTTTCTATATACTTGAATACTTTCATCGAATACGCTATACTTATTAACGTACTTAAGGGACCCATAGAGGCCTAAAAAGGAGAGAAAAAAATGAAAAATAAAACATTTGAAATGGTGCTCTTTGCCACCTTTTCAGCCATTATCTTAGTGTTGTCATTAATCCCTAATATTGGATTTTTGACCTTTTTACCGGGCATGAGTATTACGATTGTCCATATTCCAGTGTTAATTGGGATTATGTTGTTGTCCTTTTATTACGCACTTGGTTTAGGGTTTGTATTTGGCATAGGGAGTTTGATTGCAAGTTACCTATACGCAAGTAATATTGGTGATTTAGCGTTTCAAAACCCTTTGGTATCGGTATTACCTAGATTAATTTTTGCAGCGGTAGCCTTTTTAATCATTTATCTACTTAAAAAGATTCAAACAACGAAACACGGTATTTTAATAAACTTTATCGTCATTACGGTTGTTTCTGTTTTATTTATTGTGATAGGCATTATCGGGCTACATTTAAACACCACCTGGCATTTGGCTTTAATTATCAGTATCGGGGTTTTATTCTTAGTGTTATTAATGGGTGGGTATACGTACTTTTTATTTAAATCTAAAAACAAACACTTGGCCTACGTACCATCCAGTATGTTAAGCGCAACCTTAGTTCATAGCTTTTTAGTTTTAACAATGATCGCCATTGTTAAACCTCAAGCTTTTGGGGATGGGGATATTTTTTATATCATTTTAACAACCATCACCACAAACTCTATCATAGAAGCGCTGGTTGCGGTGTTGGTAGGTAGTCCCATTGTATTTGCGCTTTATAGTTTAAGGAGTGGATTAGATGTTACTGTTTGATGTTGGCAATACAGAGGTTAAAATGGGCATTGTTGTCAACAATGAAATCATTTTAAAATACCGTTTTACAACAAACCCAAACATCAGTGATGATGAGTTTTATTTACTCATTCATCCACTAATTGATAAATACATCTTTAAAAAGATAGCAATATCAAGTGTGGTACCTAAAGTTACGATGATGTTAAGAGATTTAAGTAAAAAACGTTTCTTTATTGAACCACTAATACTTGCCCCAGGTGTAAAAACAGGCTTAAAAATCATTGCCGATAACCCTCAAGAAGTGGGGGCGGATATTATTAGTGCCAGCGTTAAAGCAAGTGATTATGCCAAACATGTGCTTGTTATAGATCTAGGGACCGCCATTAAATACATTTATGTATCTAATAACACCTTAAAAGGGGTTGTAATATCACCGGGTGTAGAGATTAGTATGAAGGCTTTAACCGAAAACACAGCACTGCTTCCTAATTTTGAAGTCAAGATTCCTAAAAAGGTTTTAGGTTCAAACACCATTGAGTGTATGCAATCAGGCATTACCTATGGTATTGCCAGTCAAATTGATGGGATGATTGAATGGATTAAAGAAGAAGTAAACCAAGACTTCAAAGTCATCTTTACCGGTGGTTTAGCGCAAACGATAAGACCACTGATTAAACACGAATCCATCTATGAAGAACACTTAGTTTTAGAGGGCTTATTAAAAATAATTGAGAAAAATGAACCACGATAAATAGTGGTTCTTTTTTTATAAGTATTTCTTTGATAAAACAAAGAATAAATGATACAATCTATTAAGATAATACTTAATGTATGCAAAGGCGATAATTAAGTATTATTTTATTTAAGGAGCAAAGTAGTTATGGACCGAAAAGACTTATTTATGCAAAAAGGGGTATTTAAAAGTATTTTTATACTGGGTTTACCACTCATCTTAAGTCAACTTGTTAATGTTTTATACAATATTGTGGACCGAATCTTTATTGGCAATATTGCGATTATTGGAAAAGACGCCTTAGCGGGCGTGGGAATTACGTTTCCAATTATTATGGTGGTTTCTGCCTTTGCGGCATTGGTTGGTTTAGGTGGGGCACCACTAGCGGGTATTAAACTGGGTGAAGACAACAAAGAAGAAGCAAAAAACATTATGATGAATAGCTTTTTTATGTTAATCAGTGTTGGTCTTATTTTAACCGTGTTTTTATTAATTTTTGGCAAAGAAACCTTATATTTGTTTGGAATGACAGATGAGTTATATCACTACGGGCGTGATTATTTGAGTATTTATGCACTAGGTAGTGTGTTTGTGATGATTGCCCTTGGTTTAAGTGCCTACATCACAACACAAGGCTACACAAAAGTAGCCGCACTCATTGTCTTAGTGGGGGCTATATTAAACATTATTTTAGATCCACTACTTATTTATACCTTTGATTTAGGGGTTAAAGGTGCCGCTATTGCAACCATTGTATCGCAAGGGGTAAGTGCGTGTTTGGTGGTTTTATTTTTAATGAGTAAAAAAAGCAGTTTAAAACTCTCATTAAAAGGTTTTAAACTGAATAACAAAATCATATTAAGTATATTAGCTTTAGGTATTTCACCCTTTATTATGCAATCAACAGAAGCTTTAATCCAAATTGTCTTTAACACCCAGATAGTTAAATATGGTGGTCTGGATTATGTCATTTATTTAAACATTATGACCATTATGTTATCGGTGATTCAATTTATTATTTTACCCATTCATGGGCTTAGTCAAGGATCAAGTCCAATGATTAGTTATAACTTTGGATCAGGTAACTTTAAGCGGGTAAAAGAAACGTATAAAGCACTAAATATCATTTCTATTAGTTTTACAATCCTTCTTTATTTAGTCATTTTTATCTTTCCAAAACCAATCGCATCTGTTTTTAATCAAGACCCACAAATTTTAGAAAAAGCACCTAAAATTATGAGAATCTTTTTCCTAGGCATGTCTGTGTTTGGGCTACAACTGGCAACACAAACCACTTTTATGGCTTTAGGCCAAGCCTTTGTGTCTTTATCCATGGCGGTCTTAAGAAAGATTGTTATTTTAATCCCCCTTACGTTTATATTGCCAATCTTTTTAGGTATTGATGGGATATTTTTATCCGAAATGATCGCAGACTTTTTAGCGACCATTATCACATTTACAACCTTTATGTTGCTGATTAATAAAATTATCGATAAAAGAAAGCAACAACTCTTATATGAGAAAACCAACCTATAAATAAAATCAAACATATATAAAGCCAAAAACATAGTGTATAATTAAAGATAGAGGTGATGACTTTGAGTGATTATAACATCTGGTTAAATGAAGAAAATTTAGACGCTGAGCTTAAAGCGCAGTTAATGGATATGAGTCAATCGGAAATAAAAGATGCGTTTTTTAAGCATCTCGAGTTTGGAACAGCTGGTGCAAGACAGTTAATGGGACCAGGCATCAACCGTTTAAACATCTATACCGTTAAAAGACTCGCCTTAGGGTTTGCAAAATACATTAAGCTTATCAGTAAGAGTAATAACCGAAGTGTCGCAATCAGTTATGATAACCGAATAAACTCCAAACGATTCGCCTATACTTGCGCACGGGTTTTAGCCGCTGAAGGCATTAAAACGTTTATCACAAAAGATTTAAGACCAACCCCTTATCTATCTTATATGGTAAGACATTTTCATTGTGATGGGGGTATTATGATAACCGCATCTCATAACCCTAAAGAATATAATGGCTTTAAAGCTTATGATCATACAGGGGCTCAATTAGTACCTAAATTAGCGGACAGGCTTACAAAAGAAATTAAAAAAATCACCAGTTATTTCTACATTCAAGAACGCTTAAGTGACTTGATTGTAGAAATTGATGAAACGTTTGATATTTTATACTTAAACGAAGTGAAGCAAGTTCAATTAAGGCATTTAGAAAAACCTCTTCATTTTATCTACTCACCCCTTCATGGTACCGGCTCGACTTTAATGCCTAAACTGATTGAAGAGGTAGGGTATAAGTTTTATTATAATGAACCAGAAATGATCAATGATGGCGCATTTCCTAACACAAAATCATCAAACCCTGAAGAAAAAGAAGCGTATGAAAATTCATTAATCCTTGCAAAAGAGCATAACGCTGCGGCCGTTTTGGTAACCGATCCAGATGCAGATAGACTTGGTTTAATGGTGAAACATAAGGATAAATATGTCTTCTTAAATGGAAACCAAACCGCCTCACTAGAAGCTTACTACATTTTATCCACATTAAAAGAAACAAATAAACTCCCAAAAGATGGCATGATCTATATGTCTAATGTAACCACACCTCTACTTAAAGACATCGCTCAATCATTTGGTGTAGGGGTAAAAGAAGTCTTAACAGGGTTTAAATATATTGGTGAACAAATAGAAAAAAGTGATAAACCTTATCTATTTGGGGCAGAAGAATCTTATGGCAGTTTAATTAAGCCTTTTGTAAGAGATAAAGATGCTCTTCAAGCGGTTTTATTATTGGTTGAAATGATCACATATTATCATATGAAAAACTTAAGTTTATACGATGTCTTACTCTCAATCTATCAACAATTGGCAACCTATAGTGAACAAACCATTTCACTAACGTATAGAGGTATTGAAGGAAACAACCAAATAAAAAAGATTATGGCTTATTTTAGAGAAAAGCCATTACTACTTGAAGATGAACCCCTTGATTATTATGAAGACTTTCAAGCGGGTGTGAAAATCAAAAACAATCAAAAAACACCACTGGACTTTGATTATGCGAACATGCTTAAGTTTAACTATCAAAGCGGTCATCAAGTCATCTTAAGACCGAGTGGCACCGAACCTAAATTAAAGATTTATTTATACATTAAAGCCGATTCTTTAAAAGAGGCAAAAGATAAACTTAAAACCATTAAAACAACCATCACCACAAAGATAAAGGAGATCTAATATGTATCAACAACGCATAAAAAACTTATTAAAACATTTAGACGATCATTCATTCGCGCTTTTTAGTAGTGGCTATGCCCCTAAGAAAAGCGCAGATCAACATTACCACTATGAAGTCAACAGAAACTTCTATTACTTAACCGGTATTGATCAAGCACACAGTTATTTACTCATCATTAAAGGCTTAGAAGTAAAAACCATTTTGTTTATCGAAAGAAGATCCCCTCAACGCATCTTATGGGATGGAGACGTGCTATCTTTTGAAAAAGCAAAAGAAATCTCAGGTGTTGATGTTGTTTTATCAAACACAGAACTTGATACGTTTATCGGTAGTATACTTTCAAACACAAGACAAGCGGTTTATGGTAAACTACATGAGGTTTATTTTGATTTTCAAGGCGGTTTTGGCGTTAAAGAGTTCTCAGAAGAATACAGTCAAAAACTAAACAAATCGTTTCCATATTTAAATATGAAAGACTTAAGCTTAGAATTATCCAACTTAAGAAGCGTAAAAGATGAAAGTGAAGTAGAACACATTAAAGAAGCCATCAAAATTACAAATGAAGGCATTAATTTGATGATGAAGCACGCTAAGGCGGGTATGATAGAACATGAAATTGAGGCCTACTTTGATTTTACGATGAAAAAACATGGGGTAAAACCATCGTTTCATACCATTGCCGCAAGCGGGGCTAATGGCTGTGTATTACACTATGATAAAAACAATAAAGAAACGAAAGATAATGAACTTATTTTATTTGATTTAGGCGTATTTAAAAATAATTATGCCAGTGATATTTCAAGAACATTTCCAGTAAATGCTAAATTCACTAAAGCTCAAAAAGCTTATTACCAACTCGTGTTGGATTGTAATAAATTATGTATTGATTATGTCAAACCAGGCATTACATGGAAAGAACTCAATGAATATGCAAAAGACATCTTAAGTGAGGGTCTAATCAAACTTGGTAAAATCAAATCAAAAGAAGAACTCATTAATTATTACTATCATTCAATTGGTCATTTCTTAGGTTTAGATGTTCATGATGTGGGTGATTATACCAAACCCCTAAAAGAAGGCCAAATTCTAACCATCGAACCCGGGTTATACATTAAAGATGAAAACATCGGTATTCGAATTGAAGATAACGTTTTAATTACAAAAGATGGTTGTATCAATTTATCCAGTGAAATTATTAAAGAAATAAAAGATATCGAAAATTTTATGAAAGACTAAGAAAAATTAGTCTTTCTTTTTTTATAGATGACTAAGCGTTTTTTTAAAAAATAACCATAATCTCACATTATTAAGGATTGATTGTAAATAATGGGATTAATAACTAGATATTCAAGATAAAATACTATGTACTATATCTGAAGGAAACGTTTTTCTAAGGTGTATCTTTTATTAGTATAAGTGAATTTCTTTATTCGGTTTTCTAAATAGTCTTTATTATAATAATCAATATACTTTTTATACCTTCAAAGGATCAATTTATAAGTAAAGAGGCCCACAACGAATCGCTTATTCAACCCAATCGTTTTAGTTAAAATGTTAATCACTACTTTAATGACCAGTTAATCCACTCCCAAATCCGATTGATTATCAATACAATTATTCATATCGATTTGGTGATATTGTAAGGGTTAAAGAATCAGGTGTTGATGTATATTATATTGCACAAGGGACAACCCAAGGTAGAAACGTAAACAGTCCAACACACGCTCAGTATCCTAAAAGTGGAACCTCAGCTTGGAAAAAGGTTTTAGAGTACTCACCTACCACTCCTTATAATTATGTAAAGCCTGCCAGCACGAATCATGGATCTTATGAGCACATTTATGCGGTATTTTATGAAGGTGAATTATACAGAATTAAAAACATTAGTACAACCATCACTGGGATACCACCAACGAATACTACTTATTGGCAAAAGATAGAATCCTCATTTGATTATTACTATCAACCTTAGAACCATGCATATCAAATCAACAAATAGGGACCAATGAGTCCCTTTTTTCTCTTTCATCTAATTAAAGTAAATTTATCGATAAATAACTATGTATTAAATAGAGGTGAAAATATGAAAAAATGGTTTATCTTGTTGTTGATGGTATGTATGTATACGACATCCAAATTTAATATTGAAGCGAATGCGGATTATAAAAACTTTGAAAGCATTCGCTTAAAAAGTGGAAAGTTTTTAAAAGATTATTCCAAAGAAGATTATAATACGTATTATAAAAAAGTGACCAAGCGTAAGTTTTATGGATGGCGTAGTTATGAAGTCCATAGTGATTTAAAGGTAACGTATAAAACGGAAACCTATTTTAGCTATTATAACGACGGAACTACACCGATAAAATACACATACACGATGAAGCGAAAACAAGTAGATAGTATGAGTTTATCTTCAAGTGGTAGTATTAAGGTTTCTCTAAGTGGGCCTATTAAGAAGTTTAAGGGTGGCCTTGATAGTCAATTAAAACTTGATTATCAACACAAATCTAGTAGTGAACTTCAAGAAGAGTTTAAAGTTAATGTGGATGTAGATCCTCAAACGATGATGAACTTATATGTATATGGTGAGGGGTTAATTTCAAATGGGGTAGCGGCGAATTATATTTTTTGGATTCGTTCAGCGCTTGGAGGGTATGAAGTGTTTACCATCACTACGCAATACTACCGCCTAGAAAAGGTACGTATATGAAAAAACTTATCATACCTTTAGTGATTGTTTTATTAAGTGGTTTAATCATACTTAATTATTTAGCGTATCAAAGCCCCACTATAAAAAAGATGATCAGCCAACAAACCATCTATCAAACCAAAGAAAATGAGTTATCCATCGCCCTTTATTCAAACCATAAAGGCCCCTATCAACGGATTGATGCGATCGAAAGTACGTATTTAAGTGGCGATGGAAAACGTTTAGAAGTTTTATTAGTGGAGATTAATAAAGGTGCTAAGTATAGCTATTTAGGTGAAACATTCACACAATATCACTACCTTTTTAACTTACCCCTATTAAAAGATTATTACTACATCAAAGAGGCTAGTTTAGAAATCAGATTAAAAAACGGCAAAGAAATGACCTTTCATATTGGGTCGTTTGATTATTATTATCAAGAAAATGAGCGTCTTTATTTAAAAGAACTCCATGCGACAAAACATGAAGATGCGTTTCAAATAAACGAAGTAACGATGAAGTTTGACTTAACGGAAAAGATCTTTATTCATGAACTGATTTTATCCAGTCATTTATCGATTAGTGTTGGTGAAGAAGTTGATGAAGGGGTGGTGGTAAGCATTCCTAAACAACCCTACATCATTGATAAAATAGCGCTTGTAATACGTTATGAAAAAGAGGGTTTAATGTATGAAGAGGTCTTACCGTTTTACTTATTTTTTGATTCTATTGAAAATGTGTTAGATTATGGATATTTAAATCATGTCTATGTGCTTGATTGAATGTATTAAAGTATCTAAGTCCTTTAAAGAAAACCACGTTATAAAGGAATTATCTATTTCTATAAAGAATAATAAAACCTATTTATTACTAGGTGAAAACGGCAGTGGTAAGTCTACCTTTATGAAGTTGTTGATTGATTTATATAAACCAACAAAAGGTATCATTAAACGCCATTTTAAAGACTTAAGGTACGTCCCTGAACAGATGCATATTAAAAGTGATATTATCGTGGTGGATTACATTAAAAATGTCTTAAGCTTAAAAAAACTAAAACGTAACCTAGAACTCGAACTTGATTTAGAACTTGAACTACGAAAGCCACTGAAACATTTATCGAAAGGCAATCAAAAGAAAGTGCTACTTTATTTAGCGTTGGTTGGTAGTCCAGATATTTTATGTTTAGATGAACCACTAGATGGCTTAGATACTCTAATGCAAGAAAAAGTGTTAGATTTATTAAAGAATCTAAGTATCACACTGATTATTTCAACACACAGCCAAGAAAAATATCAGCACTTTAACCCTAAAGAGGTGATTTTCTTTGAAGTGGATTAACTATCATTTCTCCCAGTTAAAAGATAAACGATGGTTTTTAATCTTGAGTTTAATCTTTCTCATATTATGGGTTTTATTCTTTTATTTAGGTGGCGGTTTTGAACACAAACTAGAAAGAATACTCCACTTAGAGACTTATATTTATGAATACGAACAAGAAACGTTTACTTTGCTTAATCTCTTAATGGCCTTTTTTATTATCAATATGAGTAGGGACATCTTTTTACTAGATGAACCCCATATTTTACTCATTCATAAACCTAAATACATTGTATCTAAAATGATAACGTATTTAATGTATTATCTTTTGATGATTTTGATTGCTTATGGCGTTTATCAAGTGATGTATGTGATTTTATTTGGTTTTCACCGATTTAATTACACCTACATCATTCATCTTATGTTAAATGCATTTTTAATTCATGGGATTACGATATTGATTTTAGGTCAAGGAAAAGCCATCTTAAAAACAATCGTCATTTTAATGCTATTTTTATTACTAGATAGATTGGTTTATCTAAGTCATCCTTATTTTGAAATTATGCATTTCTTTTATCCGATAAAGACACTGAACTACCCAAACTTAGGCTATCTTCATAGTGTTTTATACCTACTTATTTTATACACGTTAAGTTATCATAAACATTTAAATATATATACATAATAAAAAAGAGTAATGACATATTAAAAACGTTAGGTGTCATTACTCTTTTAATATTTAAAGTGTTTAAAAGTAACAATTTATGGGTAATTATAAACCTGGAACCGGCATTCTATAATAATCTAATATGTCTTGTATTTTTTCAAAGTAGGCTGTGTTTGATAAGGGAATGTTAGAACCGGCTGGAATAGATTGTTTTGTTCTATATATTACACCGTCTTCTATAAACGCATATATGTGTCCCAAGGATCCTTGTGTTTGTTTTGGAGGTAATGAAAATGGATAGTTCGTACCTGGCACATAAGTGGTTATTTCCCGCAAATAAGCTGTGTTTGAAAATGGAGTATTTGTATTTGTGGCAGAATATGTACCTTGACCTTGTGTCGTGCTTTGAGCAATCCACCACTTATTATTGTGATATACAATATCCCAAAATCTATATGAGTAACGATGATTCCACACATGATCTTCAAGGAATATAGAATAAGCTGTAGTTCTATATACACCTGAACCAGTTATTGGTTTTGGAGGTTTGGTGGGATCATATGAAAAGGGTAATCGCACATATAAAGTTGTAGTAATGTTAGTGTTTGGATCTGTATAAAGGACAAGATCTCCAGCATTGTACATTGTTGTGTCTGGTCCCCAAATAACACAGTTATAAAAAGGTCAAGTTCCTGTTGTTACGGTATAGGTGTTTTCACTAGAATCGGGAGCAATAGTTACATCTGCCCAATAGGCAAACACAAAAGAAATAGAACTAATAACAATTAGTAGCACTAGCGATATTGGTAAACATTTAGTTATTATTCTATGCTTAATATTAATGGATGTCTCTTCCCAATGTTTAATATTTAATAATATTATACGATAATTGCGATATTTTGTCGAATAAATAATTTAAATCACATTTTAAGTATTTAAAAATTTTTTGAAGTGTTATTTAATAGGTAATCAACTATTGATTCTAAAATATTATACACAGTATTTATGGGTTTTACTTTTTTACTTATAAATCGGTGTAACTTTTTCTTGACACTATGTGAAAGTGTGTTATAATGTATGAGTAATTGAATGTTTGTGAAAAGAAGAAGTATCCACTTCTCGCCTGATTGATGAATCTTTGGGCAAAGCGCACAGAAAGTTTTTTAATGTGTATATAAGTGGATATTAGATCCACTTTTTTATTTTCATAAATGAAAGTCTAATATTTGGAGGTGAGACTATTAATAGACAAAAAAACAGCGATTTATACAATGAATCGATTCCCTTTCCTGAGGTCTTAGTGATTACGGATAGTGGTGATAAATTAGGAATTATGCGTAAAAATGATGCGCTTCGTGAAGCGTATGATAGACAACTAGATTTAGTGATTGTTGCGCCTAATGCAAAACCGCCGGTTGCAAGAATTATGGATTATTCAAAACACCGTTATGAACAACAAAGACGTCAACGAGAAATGAAGAAAAACCAAAAAACAGTAGATCTTAAGGAAATCAGGTTATCACCTGTTATTGGGGATCATGATTTAGAAACTAGGTTCAATCAAGCAAAGAAATTTATTGAACGTGGTGATAAAGTGAAAATTAGCCTTCGTTTCCGTGGTCGAATGATTACACATGCAGACCAAGGATTTGAAGTGGTTAACAAATTTATTGAGAAGTTTGGCGATGATGTTATTGTTGAAGCCAAACCAAAAATGGAAGGTAGACAACTGTTTGCTACCATCGCACCAAATACTAAAAAATAAGGAGAAACACATGCCAAAACAAAAGACACACAGCGGCCTTAAAAAACGAATTAAAGTTACAGGCACCGGTAAATTAAGACGTGGTAGAGCTTATAAAAACCACTTAGCTGCAAGTAAAACTACCAAACAAAATAGACAATTAAGGAAAGAAACAAGCGTTCATGCATCCGATGAAAAGAGAATCAAGTCGCTTATTTCTAATATGAGGTAATCACTATGCCAAGAGTTAAATCAGGCGTTCAAACACGCAAAAGAAGAAAGAAAATATTAAAACAAGCTAAAGGTTATTTTGGATCTAAAAGAACCCTTTATCGTACCGCAAATGAACAAGTTATGCGTTCACTAAACTACGCATACATCTCAAGAAGACTTAGAAAAAGAGATTTTAGAAAATTATGGATTCAACGTATCAATGCCGCATGTAAACTACATGGGTATAAATACTCTCATTTAATTCATGGACTTTCTTTAGCCAACGTAGAAATCAATAGAAAAATGTTAGCGGATATGGCGGTTCATGATATGGAAGGCTTTAAACAATTGATTGACATTTCTAAACACGCTATCGAAAATAAATCAAGCGATAAAGTTGTGGTTAGAAAAGCGAAATTAGTTAAAGTAGAAAAAGAAGAAAAAGTCGTAGAGAAAAAGGCGAAACCAACCAAAGAAACAAAAGTTGTAGAAGAGAAACCTGCAAAAGAAGTTAAGCATGTAGAAGAAAAACCTACAAAGGAAGTTAAGTCTGAAAAAGAAACTAAACCTATAGTAGAAGATAAGGTTGAAGAAAAGGTTGAAGAACCTGTCGAAGAAGTCTCTCTAGATGAAGAGCACGAAGAATTAGATGAAGAAACACTAGAAGGTGTAGAAACGTCTGATGAAGATGATGATGAAGATGACGCTGATCATGATGGCACAAGCTTTGTCTATCACATTTCTCAAGTGAAGGATGAAAAATCACCTCACTATAGAAAATGGAGAGTTCGAAGAAGTGGTTCTAAAAAGACAATCAAACACTTTGAAACTCAAAAAGACGCGATTGTTGCTGCGAAACGTTATGCGGATTCAAATGATACAAGAATCGTTGTTCACAAAAGAGACGGACGCATTAGAAAACATAATTAATCGATCATAAGATACTTCCAATTTAGAGGTATCTTTTTTTTATTGCTTAATTAGACAATTAAACAATAATTGTTTATAATATCACTATGAGAAAAAGAAGTATAATATTTTTAACATTATCGGTGGTTTCTATCCTTGTCCTAGTTGTAGGACTTTTACTGTTAAAACAACGCAATCACCTATACATTTACTTATCCAGTGGCTTTATCTTTATTTATGCGCTGGTGTATTTATTATTTGGTTTACCGAGGTTGATTGTTTATTTTATATACGGAATCTTAACGCTACTTTTAGCCTTTTTAATCCCAAATAATTACCGCTTAATCATTGTCTTTGTGATGACGATTATTGTTGTTATAAACCCATTATCCGCTTTTGAAGCGGTATTAGATAAGAAATTAAAACCAAGCCAAACAAAGACTTATGAACTACCTTTGTTTGGGAAATATAAAACTTATAACGAGTATAAAAAGGCCATGAAACATACCTATCATTTCCCGCAAACAAGAAAACTCTACACTAAAAAGACCTATCAAGTGATGCGTCAAATGACAGCACTTGCCTTATTTACACTCCTTATCTTCTTACTCATCTTTACAACCAATGACATTATCCGCTTGCGCGGGTTTAGTGATGTAAACATTTTATTAATCTATTTTCAAGCTGTACTTAGCATTTCGATTATGATTTTATCGAAAAAAGGCTTTACATCAACCTTTAGAGTGGTAAGAATGAGTGTTTTTCCGGCTGTTATTTATACGATTGTTTTAAGTAATTTCCCTAACTATTTAAAAGTGATATTTATCGCATTTACCGCTTTAGCGTTTTTAGGGTTATTGGCGACAGAACTTTATTTTTATCATACGAGGGTCACTTATGAATCCTATGATTATACCGATCAAAAGAACTTAAGTGTTCATGCCAATGCGTTATATGAACCCTTTATTTATAATGACGATAAAGTTTTTAGTGGGCTTATTTGCATTGATGTGACGAAAGAAATGTTTTTAAAGAAAAAACAAGAACTCTTGATTTATTTAAATTACCGCAAAGTATTGTTAACGGCTTACGCTTTTGATCAGGATGTTGTGTATTTGTATTTAGAGTTTTATAAACTTAAAAACCTACCTAAAGTAGAAACTAAAATCTCATCACTTTATAAAACCAACACAAAAACAAGTTCATTACCTGACAATTACTATGAAACTCTATTTCTTCATAACCATGAATACATTATTCAAAGAGCGTTAAACTTAAGTCACTTATTAGATGAACTTGAAATCAAAGAGTCACTGATTATTTCTACATCAATGTATTTTAAACAACTCAGTGACGCCAAAGAAATTTTAAGAAATTATCAAGTGAACATCGTTGATAATAAGGAAGGTTATGCCTTAATAGAGGTCTATATTAATACGAAAAATGTCGATTATTTAATTGAATCTAAACTCAGAGATTTACTGTTAGATATGCTGATCTATGGTGGCGTATTTGTCCGAGTTATGGTATATTACTAATAAGAGGTGTGAACAAAATGATTAAAAAAGCTGTTATTCCTGCCGCTGGTTATGGCACACGGTTTTTACCAGCCACAAAGTCCGTGCCAAAAGAGTTGTTTCCGATTATGGAAACACCAACCCTCCAACTCATTGTTGAAGAGTTAATTGATTCAGGTGTTGAAGAGA
Organism: uncultured Acholeplasmataceae bacterium; assembly: GCA_964387195.1. GTDB lineage: Bacteria > Bacillota_I > Bacilli_A > Acholeplasmatales > UBA5453 > DUQU01. Next base: position 478 of record CAYLVT010000016.1, on the reverse strand, counting down.
TATTGATTATTGTATCGCACTACAAAAATGCGATATTGGATCACTTTGATAGAAACGTTGAACTGGAAACCATTTTAAAAGAAAAAAACCGTCAAGAAGAGTTAAACATTTTAAATAAAGCATCGCACTTGGCAAACATTCACTTTATTAGACAAAAAGAACAACTAGGTCTAGGTCATGCGATATTACATGCCAAAACCTTTGTCGGTAATGAACCATTTGTTGTCTGTTTAGGTGATGATTTGTTTAAAGGTAATCCCCCCGCAACCAAGGAATTATTGGATGTCTATAAACGGGTGAAAAGCAGTATTGTCGGTACGATGGAAGTTAACCCTAGCGAAACAAGAAAATACGGCATATGTGATGTTGAATCGGCTGTTGAACCTGGGTTATATAAACTGAAAGGGGTTGTGGAAAAACCAGAACCACAAGTCGCCCCCAGTTTAAGTGCTATTAGTGGTCGCTATATTTTAACACC
>CAYLVT010000015.1:0-20383 GCA_964387195.1 uncultured Acholeplasmataceae bacterium | reverse complement strand
GGATAATTCCAAAATAATCACAAACTCCGAATCTTATAACATCAAATACAAAAAGTTAACAGAACGATTCAATATAATAAAAGAGGAGTTAGATGGTCTGAAATCAGAAAGGAATAAACACGATAACAAATCACTTAGGATGAATGCATTCTTAACAAATTTTAAGAAAGCACCAAAACACCTTACTGAATGGAATGAACTGATATGGAGATTACTAGTTGAAAAGGCTACGGTACATAGAGATAAAACGATTACATTCCAGTTTAAGAATGGGACAGAAATGTTGAAGTGAATTTGATTGAATATTTATTAATATAATTGCTCATTTTTTGATAAAAATGGGCTTTTATTTGTGTTATAATGGTTTTAAGGGAGATGAGAAAATGAATATTCTTGTAGTAGGTGCAGGATATGTAGGTGTTGCAAATGCAATACTCTTATCTAAGGAAAATTCTATTTACATAAATGATATTAATTATGAGAAGTTGGTTAGTATCGAAAATAGAGATTTTTCATTCATAAACGAATATAGTAGTGATATAGATTTCCAAGAATTAAAATTAAATATTACATCAGACTTGGAAATTGCAAAGGAATGCGCTGTTGTTATTATCGCATTACCAACAGATTTAAATGGAGAAGGTAAATTAGATTATAGTGGGGTAATCAATTCCATAAGGGATATAAGAAGAATAAATCCAAAGATTGAGATAATCATTAAATCCACTTTACCTATTGGTAGCTGTATGGTTTTACAGAGTGAGTTTGGTGATTTTTTTTATATGCCTGAATTTCTTCGAGAGGGATTTGCTATTTATGATGTCATGAATCCTGATCGAATTGTTATTGGTACAAAAAAAGAAGACATATCAGCAATAGAGAAACTCTATAAAACCACACATAAAATTATTAGAACGGGTTATAGAGAAGCTGAACTTATTAAGTTGATGTCTAACACTTACCTTGCTTTAAGGGTTGCATTTTTTAATGAACTGGATACTGCAATATTGTCTGAAGGGTTAAATGAAAAAGATATAATAGACGGAATTTGTGCCGATAATCGTATAGGCAATTACTATAACAATCCATCGTTTGGGTATGGAGGTTATTGTTTGCCAAAGGATACAAAAGAAATTGAAACATCTTATTTTGATAAAGAGTTACCTATATTATCAAACATAACAAAATCAAATACTAAAAGAGTAGATGATTTGTCGAAGGATATTATTAAAAAAGGACATAAGATTGTAGGGGTTTATAGTCTTTCTTCAAAAAGTGAAAGTAGTAATATAAAAGAATCTACAACAATTAAACTTATAAGCAACTTAGAAGAAAAAGGGTTAGAAATCCTTGTTTATAGTGATAAACCGATATTAGAATATAACTATGTTCAAACGATAGAAGAACTTGTAAAAAGAAGTGATATTATAATTGCTAATAGAATTAATAGTGAATTATTGCCGTATACTGATAAAGTATACACTCGAGATATTTATGGAAGGAATTAGGTGATGATATGAAAATAATTGTATCGGGTGGAGATGGATTTATAGGGAAAAATCTTGTAGAAAGATTACATCAGTTAGGGAACGAAATTATTGTAATAGATAATCATATTACTAGTTATAGAGAAAATGACAATTTACAAAATGTAATTCACATCGATGAATCAATCGAGAATATTAATATAGACTCGTATGAAGATATTGATTTAATTTTCCACCTTGCATCTGTTGCAAGCCCTTTAGTCTATAAGAAAGATTTCAAGAATGTCTATAATCCTAATGTAAAAGGAACGGAAGTTTTGATTGAATTAGCAAAAAAATGTAGTTCTAAAATAATATATACTTCTACAAGTGAAGTATATGGAACACTTAATGACCAATTAACAAATTATGAAGGTATTAAGGAAAACACGGTTTCCTTATCGCATTTATTAACTGAACGCTCCATATATCCAACATCAAAAAAAATGGGTGAGGAATTAGTATATAACTATATCCTTAATGGTGGGTCTGGATTGATACTAAGATTATTCAATGTATACGGACCTGATATGGATGTTAGAAATAATGGATATGGAAGGGTTATACCTAACTTTATAAGTGCGATTTCTAATAATCAAGAGTTAACTATTTACGGTGATGGTAATCAGATTAGAAGTTTTGTATGGATTGAAGATTTGATTGATGCTTTAATTAAATTAATAAACTATGAGGGAGATAACAAAGTCTTAAATATAGGGAACCCCACAGAAACGTCCATAAACGATCTTGCGAAAACCTTATTTCAAATAACAGGAAAAAATCCTGGAATTAAGTATCAAATTAGAGATATTGATGATCCATTATGGAGAAGACCAAATACTACATTGGCCGCAAAGAGTATTAATTGGAAGCCTCAAGTTTCATTATTGGAAGGCTTGAAAAGGATAATTGGTGCGGATCATGAATAATTATCCCAAAACTCTATATTATATGATAGATATCTTGTGTAATGAGAAATGTTCTAAGTGTACTCATTGGAAACATGAGACAGAAAAACAAGTGTTTGATATGAGTAAGATTATCAAGTTCATTTCTGATGCCAAAAGTATAAATGAATTTGTTATTGTAGGTGGAGAGCCTTTAATCTATCGAAATGAAATTAAGGAGATTATTGACAATATACCAAATAATATACGTACAACTTTGATTACAAATGGAGTACTTGCTAATGCTGATATTATAGATTTTATTAGTAAATATAACGTTCACATAATCTTTTCTATAGACACAATTGATAAGAACTTTTGGAAATATGTTAGAGGGAAGGATACTTTTGATTTAGTAATGAAAAATCTTGATTATGCAATAACCAAATTAAGACCTCAACAGCTAAGTATTCAATCTGTTCTATCTCAAGAAACAACTGAACATGTACAGATTGTTGGTGATTGGTGTAAGCAAAAAGGGATATATCATAGTATTCAAGATTATGTGCAAGATGGTTTTGATGGGATATGGACTGAAGTTCAAAATAATAAGGTTGTGTCGGATCAAAATTGCTATGCATACTTGTCAAATATGTCAATACTTCCCAATGGTGATATAATCACTTGCTTCCAACAAAATTTAATTGCTGGTTGTGAAGAACCTCTCGGAAATGTAAATTATGATAGCTTTGAAGACATTATGAACCGTGACTATGTACATGATGTACTAAAACGAATGAAAGTTTGTCAGTTACCATGCAAGGTGCTGAAATGTAATATTGAAAGTTGTGATACTGATGAATAAGTTTAGAGAAGTAATTATAGAAATCAGCCAAAACTGCAATTTAGAATGTACTATGTGTGGTTTTGGAAGAATGAATAACTCAAAAGAAAAATTCATGTCTTTAAATAGGTTTATGGCAGTATATGATAGTGTTAAAAATCTAACCCAATCTGTCAGAATTAATGGGCGTGGAGAGAGTACAATCCATCCAGAGTTTAAAGAAATTGTAGAATATATAGGTAAAGAAAAAGAAATTATTCTGTTTACCAATGGAAATTATACAAATCCAATGATTAATAATCTTTTTAATAGTTATAATTTCCAATTGTACTTTTCTATGGATAGCACAGTTGATTCTAAATTGGAGAAAATTAGAAAAGGTATTAAACCCAAAAGACTTATTGAAAATATTAAAGCAGTTGAGGGTAAGAAAAGACCATTTATCATTTTTACTGTCCAAGAAGAAAATATAAATGAAATTATACATATTGCTGAATTTGCATTAAATATGAATTGCCACATTATTTATAATGTAGTAAGAAGAGATGAGGGAATTGAACCATTTGTTGATATGGTTGAACAAAAAAAAGATGAAATAATATCGTCATTTTTAATAGTAAAAGAAATGTATTCAACTTCGGTACTAGAGTGTTATATACCTGATCAAATGGCTGGTGTAGTTCTCTTTGAAAATGCAGCTGCAACATGTGGAACAACTAGCGAATGTCCTAATATAAGAACAGAATTATGTATTCTTTATAATGGCGATGTTACACCTTGTAATATGTTTAACCCATATGTTTATGGAAATATCAATGATAATGAATTAGATGAAATTTTGAAAGGTGACAAGTTTACTTGGTTTTTACATAACCATAAAAATTACTATTACTGTAATAACTGTGCTTGTCTAAAAAGGTGATAATATGAGCTTTGTAATTAACTTTTTTGAGAATGACACAATCAAATATTGGAAAAAGAAGTTAAAAGGGAAATGGTATAAACTTCCATTTTTGATGTCAAAGAATTTAGAGATAGATTCTTTTCTTGAGGAATATATAAAACCTCCTAGATATGAATATGATGGAGAAAAAGTGTTTGAGTTATCAGTAAATAAAAATTACATTACAAAATCTTCAAAAGTGGCAATAGTTGTGCCTGTCTTTGTACGAAATGAAAAAGGAAAAAAGCAAGTTGAAGCATTGATTCAATCGATTAAAAAGCAATCTACTAAACCTGATTATGTTTTTCTTATTGATGATTGCAGTCCAAGTAAATATAATACTTCTGGATTGAATGTTACTAAAATGGAAGTTAACGGAGGCCCTGCAAAAGCTAGAAATAAAGGCATTGAATTAGCATTAAAGAGTGATGCTGATATAATTGCATTTACTGATTCTGATGTTATTTTAACTCAAGATTGGGTGAAAAATATCAAAGACTTTTTTATTGAAAATAAACAATATCAAGCATTATCTGGAAAAACTATTTCTTATGGAAATACATGGTATGATTTATATCACGATGTAAATGGTACACTGAATGGTAGAAAATTCAAAGAACTAGATCAGTTGCTATATGGGCCGACATGTAATTTCGCTATTGATTTAAAAGCATTAGATAATCTTAGATTTAGTATTGATTTTCCTTTAGCAGCAGGAGAAGATATAGACTTTTGTTTTCGGTTCTTAAAAAAAGGTAATAACATTGGATACGCAAACAATGTAATGATTTATCATGATTTTGGTTTTGAGAGATGGAGACATTTCTCTAATAGGAAAGCATTCACGAATGTATTCAGGAAGTATGCAAAAGGTGAAAAAGTATTGCTTTCAAGAATTCCTGAATATTATTATTTTTTAAATGAGACTAGAGAAATTAGTAATAAGGTTTAATTTGCGTTATATAGAAGATAAGGTTTGATAAATTTAGTGGGGGGATAATTCTATTCATAAGGGGGTAAAAATATTCAAAAGGGGGTAAAGTTGTATTATTATATGCAATTCAACCCAATTTAAATGTAAGGATTTGATAGATTATCAATCCTTTTTTTATTAAAAAAGACGACCCTTAAGTCGTCTTTTTCACTAAATATGCATTTGATAATGACTATTTAATTGAAGCGTTGCACTAATTAAAGAAATAGGTATTGTAAAGGTTGTTGGACTACCAAAGTAAAGTTCTACAAGTTCTGGATGATCAATAAATGGGTTTCTATTACTTTGAATGTTATAGATACGGTCATTTCTTGTTTGTTCAAATTCATTGACCGGATCTAATTGATGCCATTTTAAGAAGGTATTTAGATTACCCACTCTACTTAGGGGAAGGTTATATCTTATAGAGATATATAAAACAATTCTAGCCACATCGCCAATATGTTCATCCCCAGGATACCACGCACCATTAATCAGTTGATAAGGTTCACTTCCTGTATAAGGCCTTGTGTTTTCTCTAAATGGATAATTACTTCTAGATTGGTTAACATCACTATTAGCCGCTCTTAAGTTATGCAAGTCATCTTTAGTTGAGCCAAGTTTTGAACTGGGCCATGTATGCTCTCTATTCCCATAAGGACCCTTCCCTGAATAAATTAAATAATAACTCCCATCCCATTTATCTACCTGTTTGACTTCAGAAGTAGAACCGGTTGCTCTACCGGTTGTGCGAATGAGGCGTTGAAGTTCATTATTAAGCGTTTGTCCGCTTAAACCAGCTAAGCTTTGATAGTATCCGGTATAATTACCAGGGGTTGCTTTATCTCTGACGGTTAATTGATAGGTTGTATAAATATTAATATCGGTTGATAATTGGACTCGAACACTATAGATGCCAACTTCATTTAAGTTAACGTTTGATGTATTAACTTCTAAAAGGTTCGTAAAGTCAACACCATGCCCATTTTTAGCCGTAATACCTTCTAAATAGTTCGGTTCTGTATCCCCAATATTGTAAATTTGATTTTGAATGCCATAAAAGTTGATTTTATCGGGGTCTTTATCCCTTGATTCAATCATAGAACGTCTCGTAAATAAAAACTGAGCCTTTTCTTGATACTGACCAACCGTAACATTGTAGAGATCGATGATATTACCAACTTCAATGCCTAAGAAGGCATAAGGTTCGTCATTCACACGTTGGTCTAGTCTTGCGTTTGTGGTTTCACCAGCTTCATTTTTAACCGTGAATTCTAAGGCATTATTTACTACTGCTTTTTCAATTACTTCTAAATTTCTATATGTGATTACATAACCTTCATATAAGGTCACATCATCATAGTTAAGTGAGTAGCCACTTAAGTCTTTTACACTAGGTAGTGGCTCAGTGCCAAGGTTTTGTTTGATTGTTGGGGTTTTGATGTTTGTGCCAATTTGTTTTAAGCCTTGAAAGCTTGATAGTTCCCCTTCAATCACGTAAACACTACCTACCACTAAAGCTTCATTATTAGAGCCAAAGTATACAGGAATCGCCCCGGTTGAATCTTCGATGGTATAGTTGCCGTTGGTCATATGTGATGTGACAATACCATGTACTTCAACCATAACACCTTCACTCATCGCTCTTACATCAGCAATAGGTGTTTTTGTGCTAATGATGCCTTCAGATTTCTTTAAAATTAAAACATCAAATAGCTTTTCAACATCACCAGCTATCGCAGTTAATTGAACCGATATATCATTATCACCTTGTGTAATAATACCCGTATTTGTAATGTTTTGATGATGACTAAACCAAGTAATCATCACATTATCAATCGATGTGGGTAGTACTAAATTAACATCGGTACTCAAAGGGAGTGTAATACGATCTAAAATGGCTTGATAATCTATTTGTGTGGTTTCTTTTAAAACAACCACATCATAGGATACATCCTTCACAAATTCATCTTTAGAAAGGGTAGCACTTAGCCTAACGTCACTATGGGTAGATTGTCTTACCACAACCCCCTCATTTGATAGTATTAGTGGTTTATTAGAAACCCAGGTTATCATAACGCCATCAATTTCTGTAGGTAGGGTTATATCACCTTCAATAAGGGTTGGTATGGTTATTTTTTCAATCACTTTACTAAAATCAAAAGGTTTCGCACTTTCTTGTTTAAGGACTGTAACTTGATAATCTAGTGTATGCGTTTCTTCTTCATATTCTAAAGTTGCGGTTAAAGTAACCAAAATATCATCATCTTGTCTATAGATAACACCATCGTTATTGATGGCTTCATGATTACTACTCCATTGAATTAATACCCCATCAATTTCTTTAGGTAGTAAAAGATCTTTAGTAGTAGAAGTGGGGATAGAAATTTGTTTTATAATGGTATTAAAATCAAAAGGGGTATTTACAACATCACTTTTACTAATGACGATAGTAAAGTCTTTTTCATAGATTTTTTCAAGGTATGAAAAACTGGCCTTTAATAAAACTGTTTCATCTTTATCGCTTTGTTTAATAACACCTTTATCGTTTATAAACTCTACGTAATGGCTATTTGAAGCCCACGTTATCTCATAACCTAAAACGTTTAAAGGCACATAAAAGTTATGCCCTACAGATGTTTCATTATCATTTTCAACATACATGATGTTAATTTCTTTTTTAATTTTATCTACTGTGTTTTCACGACAACCTACCAAAACAAAGAGTAGTAAAAACACAACTACAATAAACCGTTTCATATCTCTTTCTCGCTTTCTTTGTTTAAACAATATAATTATATCATGTTAAGCTGTTTAAGTATATGATTATTACCAATTAAAAACGGATAATTATGTAAACTCAACCATTATTTATCTTTCTAAATCATATCCTTTGCTTTAAAGATGGAAATGTTTTTATAATGAAAGTAGAAAAGAGGGATTAACAATGAAATTATTTAACTATGTCAAACCACAACTGGAAGCTTATTTCCAAGTTGAGCAAAGTTTTAAAGAATCAAAACTCGATCAGCGCTACTTTGAACTGATTAAAATAAGAGCAACGCAACTGAATGGCTGTGCCTTTTGTTTAAACATGCATACCGTTGATGCGATGAAAAATGGTGAAACGGCACAACGTATCTTTTTACTAGATGCGTGGAGAGATAGTGATTTATTCACAGAAAAAGAACAAATCGTTTTAGAACTCACAGAAGCAATCACTTATATAGAACATTTTAATGATGATTTATATGAGCGTGCACACCAACACTTCACTGAGCAAGAATACGCCCTTTTATTAGTAGCGATTGCTCAAATTAACTTATGGAATCGATTAAATATAGGCATTAAACAAGAAGTTAATAAAAACTATAAGTAATGGACTTTAAACGCATTAGGGAACAAATCATAAAAGATCCACTAAATCAAGAATTTACAAAAAGAGGTATTGGACCTCTTTTTCAGTTGTCTAAACAAACAAAAATTCTCATCATTGGTCAAGCACCAGGCTTAAAAGCGATGGAATCACAAACCGTCTTTAATGATAAAAGTGGAGATACCCTAAGAAGTTGGTTGGGCATAAATAGAGAAACATTTTATAATAAAGATCTTATTGGGGTTTTACCCATGGACTTTTACTATCCTGGTAAAGGTGCTGTTGGTGATTTGCCACCTAGAGTAGCAATTGCAGAGAAATATCATCCTTTAATTTTAAATGAATTAAACCATGTTAAGCTTATTTTATTGGTTGGCAAATACGCTCAAGACTATTATCTAAAAGACAAAGAAACACTCACAAACAGAGTAAAAAACTACCAAACTTATTTACCAACCTATTTTGTCTTACCGCATCCATCCCCACTAAACTTTCGATGGATTAAGAAAAACACATTCTTTTATGAAGTGTTAGATGTTTTAAAAGAAAAAATCAAAGAGATTCTAAAATAAAAAAACGGCTTATGTTTTATCTAGGCCGTTTTCTATATTACACTGGATAGGGAATTTTTCAAAACCTTCATTTTTTTCTAATTCATTTTCAACAATGGAAGGCATGGTATTTAAGATAAATGAAAGGGCATTTATTTGCATGTTTTTTTTATCGTTTATATAGCCGCTTTCATCGGAGAGATTGAGTAAGTGTTTGGTTTGTCTAAGGAGGTATTGTTTATAAATATCTTTTGTTTTCTTTTTTAAAATAGAGTCTTCAAAAATCTCATAAAAGGATAACGCATCGTCTTGATGGTGTGCCTTATATAAAAACAAAATGATATGTTGTGCTAATATGATACCCTCATCATGTCTTAAAAAGTTTTTAAATTCGTATTCATACGAAATGATAGATAAAACTTTTTCATAAAGGAATAAATCAATTTCATTATCTTTAAAGATGTTTTTATCAAGTAAATAAGATAAATACATCCGTGTTTGTTTGTTATAAGTAGAGTGTGTTTGTAAATAGTTTTTAAGGTATTCATATTGATAAGGCGTTGTTTCACTGTATTGTAAAATCACTAAGTTACTAAAGTCATCATTATGTTTAATACGTTTATAGGCCTTAAAATCACCAACAATTTCACCAGATTCTAATGTAGAGACATACGTATATAGCATTGAAAATAAGAAGATGTATAAACTAATCGGTATTAAAAATGTTTTATAAAAGAATAGAAGTGCCAATAATAAGGGAAGTATGCCACTGATTAATGTCACAAGTGGGGCAGCTAAGAGTGAGGTTTGAATGGATTTTCTAGCATTAATATAATCAGTTTCATTATGAATCTCACCTAAATTAGGCCACACTAAGCCGCCTCCTAATAAGAGGAGTTTAGGACTTATTTTAAAACGCCATTTACCTTTATCTTTATAAAATAAAAACATAAAAATAATCATCATATCGTTTTTATAGCCTGTCAATATCGAGGTTAAAAAGTGTGTAAGTTCATGGAGTGCTAAGGTGAAAAACAAAACACCTAAAACAATCAATAAATGCCAATACCATGCCACGTAGGTAAACGTATTTATTAAAGCACCCACATAGCCATTATGAAATAGTGGCATGGTAATAAAGCCCACAATAAAACAGGCAAGTAAGAAGATTAAGATTTTAAATTTTTTAATATATTTCAAACTTCATCACCTTATACTATTATACATGATTTGCTCTTTTTTTTAATGATTAATATGTTAAAATTATAGATGAGGTATGAAAATGATAGATCACACAAAAACACCGTTTTTTACAAAATTAAAACAATACGCCACCAAAGGCGTGACACCGTTTGATGTTCCTGGACATAAGCTTGGAAGATTAAAAAATGATTTGGTGGATTATGCCGGTATAAACTTATTTAAACTGGATGCAAACGCACCGCGTGGCTTAGATACATTATCTAAACCAACCAGTGTGATTAAAGAAGCCCAAGAGTTAATGGCCGATGCCCATAAAGCGGATAAAGCGTTTTTTATGGTTAGTGGCACAAGTGGTGCGATTATTTCAATGATTATGGCCACGGTAAAAGCCAATGAGAAAATCATTCTACCGCGTAATGTTCATAAATCAATTATTAATGCGCTTATTTTTTCAGGAGCTATGCCTATTTTCATCAAACCAGACATCGATCACTTTTTAGGGATTGCTAATGGGATTAGTTATCAATCATTTTTAAAAGCGTTAGAAGAAAACCCAGATGCTAAAGCGGTATTAATTATTAACCCAACCTACTTTGGGGTCACTTCTGATATTGTAAAGATTACAAAAAAAGCCCACGAACATGGGTTGGTTGTTTTAGCGGATGAAGCCCATGGTGCCCAGTTTTATTATAGCGATGAACTACCCATTAGTGCCATGGAAGCGGGCTGTGATCTAAGCGCATTATCGATTCATAAAACCGGAAGCTCCCTAACCCAAAGTTCGGTATTGCTACTAAAACATAATCGTGTTGATGAAAAAAGACTTCAATCAACGATTAATATGATTCAATCAACCAGTCCATCAAGCTTATTAATGGCCTCACTGGATACCTCAAGAAAGGAAATGGTTCTTTATGGTAGAGAAGGTATCTCAGCCTCGCTTTTGTTAAAGAAAAAGTACTTAGAGCAATTGAAAAGTATTCCAAATATAGAAATACTTGATATTGCCTACGCCGAAAGTAGGGGATTTCCTGACTTTGATCCAACAAAATTAGTCATTAAAGTTTCAAGCTTAGGCTTAACTGGATTTCAAGTATACCGTCTCCTTGCGGATGAGTATAATATCCAGGTAGAACTTGCAGAAACGTATTTAATTTTATGTATTATAACTGCGTATACAAACGAATCGGATTTTATTAATTTAGTCAATGCCTTACGTGATATTAGTCAACGGTGTAGAGATAATAAACCGCTTGAAAACATTAAGTTTACCTACAGCTTCCCTGAAACCTTTTGTAGACCAAGGGTAGCGTATCACGCGCCTTATAAGTTTTTAAAAATAGAAGATGCCTTAAATGAAATTAGCGCCGAAAGCATTATGATATACCCACCAGGTATACCGATGTTAATTCCTGGTGAGTACATCACACAAGAGTTTATCGATGATTATATATTTTATGAAGAAAATGGCTCGATTATCTTTAGTGAATCTAGTGGGTATATTAAAGTAATTGATCGAGAAAATTGGGATTGGGAGGATGATCAGTAATGAAAAAGGTTGATTTAAGTTTTCAAAGTTGCATAAGTGAATATCAAGAGAGTAAGGTGGTTATTTTCTCAGCACCCCTAGATGCCACCACAAGTTATCGACCTGGTACACGGTTTGCGGGTAACCATATTAGAATTGATTCTATAGGCATTGAGTGGTATAGCCCATACTTTGATAAGAGCCTAAAAGACTACCATACTTGTGATATTGGTGATTTAGTCATCCCTATGGGGGATGTAGAGGGCGCACTGGATGTGATTTATCAAACCACTAAACAACTTATTAAGGATAAAAAAATACCGATGATGATAGGTGGAGAACATTTAGTAACCTATCCAGTAGTTAAAGCGTTATTAGAAAAACACCAAGACCTCCATATCATCCACTTAGATGCACATACCGATTTAAGAGATGAATTCTTAGGTATGAAGCTATCACACGCAACCGTAATTAGAAGATGTTATGAAGCGGGTGCGAAGGTATTTTCATTTGGAATAAGAAGTGGCGATAAAGATGAGTTTTTATGGGCTAAAGAGCATATTTATCTACGTAAGTTTGACCTAGAGACACTAGAAGACATTATTTTAGATATTAACGATAAGCCCGTCTATATAACCATTGATTTAGATATCTTAGATCCAGGTGTGTTTCCTGGTACGGGTACCCCCGAACCAGGCGGTATTCAATATAAAGAACTTCTAGAAGCTATCGATGCATTTAAAGGTTTAAATAAGATCGTTGGTGCGGATATTGTTGAGTTAAATCCACTCCTTGACCCTTCAGGTGCTTCCACCATGGCTGCGATAAAGACCCTAAGAGAACTCATTTTATTGTTGCATTCATGATTATCTTAATAGGCGCTAGTGCGAGCGGAAAAACACAAATCGCTAAACAATTATATAAGATGAATTATCAAAAATGTATTACCACGACCACTAGAGAAAAAAGAATTAATGAAGTAGACGGGGTTGATTATCATTTTTTAACCAAAGAGGCGTTTAATGATCTTTTATTATCAAATGCGTTTATCGAAGTAACCAAATACCAAGATAACTTATATGGACTGCAACGTAAAGATATCATCGAACAAGGGCTTGTTATTGTTGATCCCGCTGGTGCAAACAATCTAATTAGATCGCTTGGTTTAGGTGTGTTTGTTGTATTTATTAAATCCAGTAAAAAACGAAGAAAAGCGCGCATGTTAAACAGAGGAGATCAACTAAAGAGTATTATGAGCCGCTTAAAATCCGATGATAAAGTGTTTAAGAAAAAACACCTTATAAAGGTTGATTTAGTGATTAACAATAAAGACCAACCACTAGAACAACTCGCACAAATCATTCATGAACACTATGTATTATTTACTTCAAAATTAAAAAAATCCGCTAACTAGCGGACTTTTTTATAGCACAAGCGATTGTGATTTGATAATATCGACAAACGCTTTTGTTTGTGGTTCTTTTGGGTTTTTAAATAACGACTCAGGGTCATTTATTTCCCTAATCACGCCATCATCCATAAAGACAATGCGATCAGATATTTCATAAGCAAAGCGCATTTCATGTGTGACAATGACTAAGGTCATTTGTCCTTTTAATTCTTTAATGATGGATAAAACTTCATCAACCAATAAAGGATCTAGTGCACTTGTTGGTTCATCAAACAACATCACTTTAGGTTCCATTAATAACGCCCTTGCGATTGCAACTCTTTGTTGTTGCCCACCAGAAAGGGTTAATACACTTTTATAAGCGAAGTCTTTCATTCCTACTTTATCTAAGTAATTAAGTGCTTTTTTGGTTGCAACTTCTTTATCCATATGTAAAACTTCAGTTAAAGCAAGGGTACAATTATCAATGACATTTAAATTACTAAAAAGGTTAAAACTTTGAAAAACCATCCCAATACGTGTTCTAATATCGTTTATATTTATGGTAGGAGAAGTAATATTAACACCATCAAAGAGAATTGAGCCTCTCTCTGGTTCTACAAGTAAGTTTAAACACCTAAGTAGGGTTGTCTTACCAGAACCACTCTTTCCAATAATGGTGACTACCTCTCCATCATAAATATCCAAAGATACATCCTTTAAGATAGGCGTATCTCCATAGGATTTATAAAGGTTTTTAATTTTAATCATGACTTAACCTCGCTTGGCCAATTCTACCTTCTAAGTAGTGGACAACCTTTGATGATACATAGGTAATAAACAAATAAATTATTGCTGCCACTACAAACGCTTCAACATAACGGTAGTTACTGCTGGCACTTTGTCTAACCGCATAAAATAAATCAACAACACTAATCACTGATAAAACAGCGGTATCTTTTAAGTTAACAACAAACTCATTGCCAATGCCAGGTAGCGCATTTTTAATCGCTTGAGGCCAAATGATTTTACGCATGGTTTGGCCATGGGTTAATCCTAAACTCCTACCTGCCTCCATTTGACCAATGGAAACAGCTTGTACACTACCTCTTAATACTTCACTAATATAAGCGGTTGTGTTAATCGTAACAATAATTAACCCAGCCGATAACGGACTCCACCAAGAAAACAGTTTAAGGCCACTTATCCCATAGTAAATAATCATTGCTTGAACAATCATAGGTGTGCCGCGAAATAACGTTACATAGCCATTTCCTATATGTCTAGAAACGGTTTTAACGATTTTTTGAAACTGTGAATCACGTTTTTTATCAACCTCTAATAACCTAACTTGAGTCAATCCTAGGCTTAATATAAACCCACCAATAGTTCCAACAATCGATAATAAAAATGTGATGCCTAGACCATATAAAATAATTGGGTAGTACGTTTTAATAATATAAAGGACGGTTTGGAAGAACTGACTTTGATCAGGTAAACTACTAAACATTAGAGTTGTCTTTCTAAAGCGTCAATCATCCATTGATTTTTTGTTTCAACAGAGATGTTTGATAAGATTTCATTTACTTGGTCTCTTAATTCAGTATCCGATTTTCTAAAGGCGATTGAAACACTGATTTCTTCCTCAGCTACTTCAAAGCCTAATCCTTCTTCAAACGACACATACATTAAGTCAGAATTGGCATTGGTTGCCCCCATCGCAATCGGTAACTCAGCGATAAATCCATCACTCACACTTGATCTTACTGCTTGAATCAATTCAGCATACGATCTTAGGGACGTTTGTTTAATCACATCAGGGATTTGATCGGTTAAACCTTCTTGTAGGGTACCTAATTGGTTAACAATCTCAGCGCCACTAAAATCATCCAATGATTTAGCGGATGCGAAAGAAGAACCCTTCTTAATCACAATCACTTGTTCACTACGGTAATAGACATCACTAAAATTCACGGTTTGTTTTCTTTTTTCAGTTGGGCTCATACCAGCGATAATCGCATCAATTTCCCCGTTTTGTAAGGCTGTGGTTAACCCATCCCATTCAATCGCTTTAATTACTAAGCGTCTATTTAATTTATTTGCGATATGTTTCGCCATCACCACATCATAACCATCGGCATAACCGGGTTGACCATCAATCTTAACCCCATGCTCACCCTTAGTTGGACTCATCCAATTAAAGGGGGCGTAGTCCGCCTCTAAACCTACTACAAATGTTTCTCTTGTATCATTTTGACAACCCGCTAATAGCGCGCCAGACAAGAGAAGAACGAATAAAACAAATACTTTTCTCATTTTTATGTCTCCTTTTTCCTTTTTCTAACAAAAAAGTGCCTTTTCAGGCACAAAATGATAAAGTATTAAATCATTTAGCGCCTCTACCTCAGGTAGGAGTGTTATTGATATTCTCAATAACCCCATAACATAACTATGCCTAGTTATATTATTCGGCGATGGTTACCTTTTTGATACTTACGGATGCCTCCTAGGTATCATACTCATTTACATCGCTGCCTCTAACTTTTTTGTTGTATTCATATTACGTTAATTTAAAACAATAGTCAACATAACTAAAAATGTAAACGCTTTATATTGGTACAATAAAAAAAGTCGTATAGCCGACTTATTTATTTAAATGGTGCCTCCAGCAAGAATCGAACTTGCGTTACAAGCTTACCATGCTTGCGTAATGCCATTATACGATGGAGGCGTTGTAGAACCCTTAAGTGCAAACGGTTGGTTAAGGTTTGCAATATTCATTCTATCAAGTTTTTAATGAATAAGCAAGAACAAATATGTTAAAATAGAACTAGAGGCGATAATATGAAAAAAATAGTACTATTATTCTTAGTAGTTATGCTATTTATCCTAGGTGGATGTAGCCAAGCAAATATAGATGATAAAGAACCAGACAATGAAAATCCAATTAATGATAAAGATCCAGATAACAAAGACCCAGACAATGAAGAACCGATTGTTAAGGATCCTTATCAAGTTTATACGATTTATTTAACGACGGAAAACAACCAAGAAATTACTTCAAAAGAAACCTATCTAAAAGGAACCATAGAAGTAAAAGAAGGGATCTATAAACAAGCACCTCTTGAGATGGAAATTAGAGGCCGAGGTAACTCAACATGGGGCATGGATAAAAAACCATACCGAATTAAAATGAGTCAAAGAACCTCGGTTCTTGGGCTTAAAAAGATTAAAAACTATGTTTTGCTTGCCGATTATACAGATAAAAGTTTACTTAGAAATTATTTAGGGCATAAACTCTCAACCTACTTAAACAGCTTTTATACCCTAGAAACCCGTCATACACACGTGTATTTAAATGATGAATACATGGGTGTTTATTTAATGACAGAACAAGTTAAAGATGATAAGGAAGGTATGGTTGTTGGTGTTAATGATAATCATTATCTTCTTGAACTTGAACAAGGCGAAGATCGCATTGCAAATGAAGGGATTGAGGATATTCATTGGTTTCATGAAGGGGTTAACTTAGTGATTAAAGACCCAGATATGGATGACTTTGAACCAAGTGAAGTGAGCAGTAAAATAACCTACCTTCATAACTTTATTAAACAAATGAGTGATTCCTTTGATAAAGAAAATTACGATGAATTTATCGATGTCGATAATTTTATTGATTACTTTATAGTTCATGAAATCTTTAAAACGGTAGATATTGGTTATTCTAGTGTTTACTCCGTTATCCAAAACAACAAACTTTATATGGGACCCCACTGGGATTTTGATATCTCATTAGGTAATGGAGATTATTTTAATAGTGGTCCTGAAAAATACCGAAACAGATACAATCCGTGGTTTAATAAAATTATTGATAATGAAGCGTTTAAAACAAAATACTTAAACCGCTTCAATGTCATCTTAGATGAAGTCATGCCACAACTTCTTATAGACCTTGATTGGGCTTATGAAGGTCTTAAGGATGCAGCTGCTTTAAACTTTAATAGATGGCAAATTCTTGGCCATTATGTCTGGCCTAACCCGGAACAAATGGCAAGAATCGATACGTATGAGGGACAATACCTCTACTTAAAGGTTCACTTAAATAACCGTATCGCTTGGTTAAAAAATGAAATAAATACGAAAGGATATTATCCTTATCACCCAGAATAAAAAAGGAGAAGAGAAAATGATTAAATTAACAACAAACAAAGAGTTTAAAACAAGAATTAGAGTATTTGATATTCAAAAGGAATATGAAGACTTTACTCATTTAGTACAACAAGGATTGATGAAAAAAGAAGTTGGAGAGATACTTTCTAATTTAAATCTAGACCGCAGTGGAGAAATTTATACATGTGTTGATTTTTCTGATTTAGAAGGGACAAGATTACTAGGCTTTAAACTAGGAAACTTATTAAGAAGTTCAAAAGTAAGTGAGGCCTATATTAAATGTAAAAACCCTAATCTTTATTACTTATTAGAAGGGGTCTTACATTCAAATTATCAATACCTTAACTATAAATCAAACAAAGAAGCGGAAAAAGTCATTGAACTCTCAATGAATGAGTCACACAAACAATCCATAGAACACTTAGAAAATTTAATGAAAGGTGTCTTTACCGCAAGAGACTTAATTAATACCCCACCTATTAATTTATACCCTGAAAGTTATGCACAAAAGGTAAAAGAGTTATTTAAGGGAAGTAGCGTTGAGGTTGAAGTGATGGATAAACAACAAATAAAGGCACTTGGTATGCACGCGCTTTTAGCGGTAGGGCATGGCAGTAGCAATGAGCCACGTTTTATTGTGTTAAAACACTTGCCATTACCAAATAAAGAACACATTACCATTGTTGGCAAAGGGGTTACCTATGATAGCGGTGGCTATGCGCTTAAACCAGCCTCATCCATGGTTACGATGCACTCAGATATGAGTGGTAGTGCAGCGGTAGTGGGTTTGTTTAAAGCACTGAGTTTAAATAACGTGCAAAAAAACGTCGTTGGTGTGATGGCATTAGCTGAAAATATGATTTCAGGTCATGCCTATAAAAACGGTGATATCATTGGTTCAATGAAGGGCTTAAGTATTGAAGTTGGCAATACCGATGCGGAGGGAAGATTAACGCTAGCGGATGCGCTTTATTATGCCGCAACTAAGCTTAACTCAAAAGAAATCATTGAATTATCAACCTTAACGGGTGCTTGTGTTGTCGCACTGGGTACCGATATGGCAGGGATAGTTGCTAACGATGATACGTTGTATGAAAAAATTCACCAAGCCGGAGTTAAGGTAGGCGAATTCAACTGGAGACTACCTATTACAAAAGAACTGGATGCGAAGTTAAAGGGTACATTTGGGGATTTAAAAAACTCCATACCTGGTGGTGCTGGTGCTATTACGGCAGGTATTTTCTTAACAAAGTTCGTTGAAGATAAACCTTTTGTCCATATTGATATCGCAGGAGTTGCATATGGTAGCAAAAAAGGGTATTATAAAGAAGGTGCTTACGGTTTTGGCGTAAAGACCTTGTATGAATACATCACAAATAATTAAATGAATTAAAAAATGTTCGGGGAGTGGCTTAGCTTGGTAGAGCACTTGGCTGGGGGTCAAGGGGTCGCAGGTTCAAATCCTGTCTCTCCGACCATTTTTTTTATTTATCGGTCATGAATCTTACAAAAACAAGCTAATAGGTAGGCTTTTTGCGATAATGGGTAGTAATACTTGTAAAATATATAATTAACTGTTATAATGCTTTTAGACGTAATTATATGTTTAATTTTTTAAAGAAGGAGTACATTTTCATGACAGGCAAAGTAAAATGGTTTGATGAAAAGAAAGGTTATGGCTTTATCTCTACAGATGATGGTCAAGATATCTTTGTTCACTTTTCCGCAATCCAAGCTGACGGCTTTAAAAATCTAGCTGAAGGCGATTTAGTAACGTTTGATGTAAAAGATGGCGATAGAGGCCCACAAGCTTCTAATGTTGTTAAACTATAAAGAACTTACGAATTAAAAGACTATTTGGTTAGTCTTTTTTTTGTTAAAAGTGGAAAATGGCTTTAAAAAAAGATATTTTTCAAGAAATTGCCACTTTTTATTGTATGAAAAGGCGTTTCTTGTTATAATAACAAAAAGGAAGTGGTTGTAATGGATTTTTTATTAATGGAGAAAAAACATTTTGAACAATTGAGCAAAGAAGTTGATCAATTGAAATTCCAAGAAGTGTTAGATAACTTTAAAGTTAAATATGCTTACGATGCCGTACATGTTGAGGGGACAAACTCAATTACTTTAGATGAAGCATTTACACTTCAAAGAGTATCAAGCAGTTCTAAAGTTTCTGAAACAGAACAAAAAGAACTCCTAAACCATATCAAAGCGTTTGAAATGGTTTTGCATGCGGTAGATAATAACATACCGATGAGTGAAGATTTAATTAAAGATGTGCACCAACAAATTTTGGATGGTATTATGCCTGGTGGTTTATATAGACAGGTAAATGTTGGATTGATTGGTTCTATACATCAACCACCAGATTACGTTAAAGTCTATGATAGAATGCGTAGAATGATGAATCATTTAGATTTTGAATTTAGTGGTAATACGATTGAAAAGGCAGCTTATATTCATTTATCCATCGCAAAAATCCATCCTTTCTTAGATGGAAATGGGCGATTGGGTCGATTAATGATGAACTATTATTTAATGGCGGATGGGTATTTGCCGATATCGATAAATGATAAAGTAAAACACGAATATTTTGAAGCGCTCGATCAATTTAAATTAGAAAAATCAAGTAAGAAGCTAGAAACCATTATTAAAAACTTACTTTTAAAACGATATGAAGAGGTTAATAAGGAACTAGAGGCTTAGTAAGCCTCTTTCTTTTGTTTATGGAAACATTTAAGTATAAATTAGCCCAATTAACTAGATATATAGGGGATTCGTTTTTTTATCCTTATTTTGCGCTTTATTTAAGTTCAATTGGGAAGATTGAAAGTGAAATAGGGCTTATTTTAATGATCTTACCGTTGGTAGGTATGTTAATTAATCCTTTATGGAGTTTATTTGCGAAAAACGTAAACTCTAATAAAGTTTTTATTATCATTTTAACGTTTTTAGAAGGGTTAGTCATTATTTATCTAACCCTTGTTAC
>CAYLVT010000014.1:13056-21744 GCA_964387195.1 uncultured Acholeplasmataceae bacterium | reverse complement strand
GAAAACAGCCTCTACATCGTTTATACTTACCATTATTGTTGCGGTTAGTTTAATGATACTTTTTATTCTATTAGGAAAGCCTATAATGCTTGTGTTAAATGCCCCTAAGGAAATCATTGATGTATCTATGGGTTATTTCAATGTTCAAATGATTACCACCTGCTTTATTGCGATAAATGCCGTATTCTTTGGATTTGAAAAAGCAAAAGGAAATACCCCTAAAGTGTTTTTACTCAATATGATGGGGATTGTGATTAGATTATCGATATCAAGTGTATTTATTTTGGTGTTAAAAAAAGGTTTTATTTATATGGCACTTGGTAATCTTATCGCACAAGGTGTCATTACAACGATTGGTATATTTTCTATGTTTAACAGAAGAAACCCATTTCAAATTCAGTTTAAAAACATTCAGTTAAACAAACAAACTATTTTACCAATATTATCGCTTGCTTTACCTATATTTTTGGGTAGTATGTTGTTTAATGTAGGGAAAATATTTATCAATTCCATGGCTGCATTTTATGGAACAATAGCAATTGCTTCCTTTGGGGTAAGCATGAAAATTGTCTCAATTGGTGCCCATATCTCCGCGGCTTTTGAAGAAACTGAGAGTTTAATTATTAGTCAAAATATCGGAAACAAATCCCTACATAGATCCACAAAAAGCTTTTTTGTAGGATTGGTCTATGTAGTGATTGTTGGTGTTGGTGTTGTTGCTTTAATTACCATATTTCAAAACGCGTTAGTTACCTTGTTTTCAAGAAGTGATGACCCCCTTTATTATGAAATGATTCATAACATTATAAGATGGGAAAAATATAGCGCGTTCACATCTGCATTACTTGCGATATTTGCCGGTTTCTTTAATGGATTTAAACGCACCCGCTTTACCTTTATCATGAATGTTTTTAGATTATATGTTTTTAGAATACCGTTATTATTTTTGTTCATTACTTTAGATATTGGCTATGAATCACTTGGATACGTCATGTTTATTTCCAACACAGGAACCGCCCTCATAGGATTAACCATGGCCCTAATTTTACTTCATAATATTAAAAAACATGAGATTCAATACGTTAATTAAAAACAAGAGGTTATAGTTTTTGTCTAAATACATGAACAAGAACTACCTATTAAAAATGTAAGAAATTACATATAAAAATGCTAAAAAAGTGAGAAAGATGAGAAAACTATAATATATATAAGGCTTATAAAATACCGCCCATATTCTTATGTTATAATATTATAGACAGCGTCTATTCTTGTTTAACAGGGAGTGAGATAATGAAAGAAAACAGATCAGTAAGTCGAGTTTTACAAGTATTAGAGTTGATTGCAAAACACGAAGAAGGCATTACTTTAGGGCAAATATATCGTACGCTAGGTATTCCAAAAGCAACCGCTTATGACGTTTTACAGACCCTTCATAAGCATGATGCAATTTATTATAAAGATCCTAATCTAAGAAATTATGTTATAGGGTCAAAAATGTTTGCGATCGGTTCGGTATATATCAAAAACTCTAATTTTCTTCAATCTGTTCGAACGGATTTAAAGGAGTTTGCAAACAAATATGGTAGAACGGTCTTTGGGACAAAACGAATTGATGAAAAGGTGGTTTATGTTTACAAATATCAGCCACTTCAATCGCATATTAATACTTCACAACAAGAAGGTTCAGTCATCTATGAATTGGAAGATGATCCAGCTGGATTAGCTTTCTTAATATTTGAAGACAACAATCAAGTTTTAAAAAGGAAGTACAATGTGACGAATAACTATTTAGAGATGAGACAAGAAGGGGCAATAAATATCAGTTCAATAGCGAGCCCAGTTTATAATATTGAGAATAAAATTTGTGGTGTGATTGTAGCTGCGGATATTATGATTGAAGATCAAGAAAAACATAAAGAAATGGTAAAAGAGTTTCTAAGTGTGGCTGAAAATGCCTCAAGAAGGCTAGGATTTATGGGTGTATATCACCATAATTAATACTAGCGCTAATTTTGATGTTGTGCTTAATAAGTTATATAAAAAAAACTAAAAACAGCATAATATATAGCAATCAATTTATAAATATATATGAATAATAGGAGGGAATATGAGAGTTGTTACAATGGGTGAGATAATGCTAAGGTTATCAACACCAGGACATCAAAGATTTGTCCAATCGGAAACATTTGAAATCAATTATGGTGGGGGTGAAGCCAACGTTGCACTCAGTTTAGCAAACTATGGTCACGATGCAGCGTTTTTAACAAAGCTTCCAACCCATGAAATTGGTCAATCAGCGGTGAATTCACTTAGAAAATTTGGTGTGGATACATCGTTTATTGCACGTGGTGGTGAAAGGGTAGGGATTTACTTTTTAGAATCAGGTGCATCCATGCGTGCATCAAAGGTTATTTATGACCGTGCAAATAGTGCAATTAGTGAAGCGGATATAAGTGACTTTGACTTTGATGCCGTCTTTAAAGATGCAGACTGGTTCCACTTTACAGGGATTACACCAGCACTAGGTAAAAAAGCAACCCTATTAATTGAAGAAGCGCTTAAAGCTGCGAAAAGACACAACGTAACGGTATCTGTGGATTTAAACTACCGTAAGAAGTTATGGAGTGTTAGTGAAGCTAGAGAAACTATGACTCGCTTAATGCAATACGTTGATGTCATGATTGGTAATGAAGAAGATGCTGATAAATGCTTAGGGTTTAAACCTGAGGCAACCGATATCGTCGGTGGTAAATTAGACGTAGAGGGTTATAAGAAGATGTTTAAAGCGATTCAAGAAAAGTTTAACTTTAAATACATCGCAACCTCTTTAAGAGAATCCTTTAGTGCATCGGATAATGGATGGAGCGGTTTAGTTTATGATGGCAAAACATTCCACCATTCAAAACGTTATGATATTCGTATAGTTGATCGTGTAGGTGGTGGAGATTCCTTTAGTGCAGGCTTAATCCACGGACTATATACATTTAAAGATCATAAAAAAGCCATTGAGTTTGCGGTAGGTGCAAGTGCGTTAAAGCAAACCATTCCTGGCGATGTCAATTTAGTTACTGAAGAAGAAGTAATGCTTTTAATTGAAGGCGATGCTTCTGGACGCGTACAAAGATAAAATTAAAAAAAGAAAGGTGAAAAGATTATGAAATTAGACATGCGTTATTCGCATCATCCAAATGATGCAAAGTATTATGATACAGAGGAGTTAAGAGAACACTTTGTTATCGAAGAAGTTTTTGTTAAAGATGAAATCGCACTGACGTATTCACATTATGACCGCATTATTGCTGGTGGTGCATTTCCAGTGACAAAAGAACTCAAATTAGACGGAGCTAAAGAATTAGCAAGCGAATATTTCTTAGAAAACAGAGAAATGGGCGTTATTAGTGTTGGTGGAGACGGTGAGATTGTCTTAGATGGTAAAGCGTATAGAATGAACTTCCAAGATGGCATATATATACCTAAAGGTGTTAAAGAAGTCATCTTTAGAAGTAAAGACCCTAAAGCACCGGCTAAGTTTTATATCAACTCAGCCCCCGCACACAAAGAATACCCAATCGTTCACATACCGCTTGAAAAAGCGAGAAAAGTTCACTTAGGTAATGATGATAATCTAAACAAAAGAACGATTAATCAATACCTTCATCCTGATGTGTTAGACACTTGTCAACTTGCGATGGGGCTAACCATTTTAGCGCCTAGAAATGTTTGGAACACCATGCCTTGTCATACCCATGATAGACGTATGGAAGTGTATTTCTACTTTAGTTTAGAACCAGAGGATTTAGTCGTTCATTTAATGGGTGAACCTCAAGAAACAAGACATTTAATGATCCGTAATGAGCAAGCTTTAATTTCACCAAGTTGGAGTATCCACTCAGGTGTTGGTACTAGAAACTACATGTTTATTTGGGGTATGTGTGGTGAAAATAAAACCTTTAGTGATATGGATCATGTTGATATGAAGGATTTACTCTAATGAAAAAGATCCAGCTATTAAAAAAACTCACACATACAGGCGTTATTGCCGTAGTGAGAGCGAACTCTAAAGAAGAAGCATTATTAATAGTTGATCACATTATTAAAGGTGGTATTACCGCCATTGAAATTACATTTACCATTGATAATGCCTTAGATGTTATTAAAGAGGTTTCCAACCATTATAAAGATAACAAAGACATTATCATTGGTGCAGGAACCGTTTTAGACCCAGAAACAGCGAGACTGGCTATTTTAAATGGGGCAGAGTTTATTGTGGGACCTAACTTTAATAAAGAAGTTGCAAAACTTTCCAACCGCTATCAAATACCCTATACACCAGGTTGTTTTACAATCAATGAAATGATTGAAGCTATGGAGTATGGTGTGGACATTATTAAAGTCTTTCCGGGTGGGGCATTTGGACCTAAGATTATTAAAGATATTAAAGGACCGCTACCACAAATTAATGTGATGCCTACAGGCGGCGTAAGTTTAGATAATGCCCAAACATGGATTGAAATGGGTGCCATTTGTGTTGGCGTAGGTAGTGATTTAACAAAGCCTGCAAAAACCAAAGAATATGAAAAGATAACTGAAGCGGCTAGAAAATATGTTGAAGTTATCAAAAAAGCAAGGAGATAATATGTTTAGATTAGATAATAAAGTTGCACTTATTACCGGTGCATCTTATGGCATCGGTCATGCAATCGCAACAGGATTAGCGCAAGCGGGCGCTAAAATAGCGTTTAACGACATTAACCAAGAATTGGTAGATAAGGGATTAGCCTCCTTTAAAGAAAAAGGTATTGACGCGTTTGGGTATGTGTGTGATATTACTAATGAAGGTGCCGTTAAAGAAATGGTAGAAAAGATCAATAAAGATTTAGGTGTTATTGACATTTTAGTAAATAATGCAGGTATTATTAAACGTATTCCAATGCATGAAATGTCTGCAAAAGATTTTCGTCAAGTTATCGATATTGACTTAACAGGTCAATTTATCGTTGCCAAAACTGTGATTCCTGCGATGATGAAACAACGCAGTGGAAAAATCATTAATATTTGTTCGATGATGAGTGAACTTGGTAGAGAAACCGTAAGCGCATACGCAAGTGCGAAGGGCGGTTTAAAGATGTTAACAAGAAACATTGCCGCGGAATATGGCGAGTATGGGATTCAATGTAATGGCCTAGGCCCAGGTTATATTGAAACCCCTCAAACCGCACCGATTCGAGTAGATGGTCATCCCTTTAATGAATTTATCATTAATAAAACACCAGCTGCAAGATGGGGCAAGACCGAAGATTTAATTGGTCCAGCGGTATTTTTAGCTAGTCAAGCAAGTGATTTTGTAAATGGACATATTTTATATGTTGATGGTGGTATTTTAGCTTCCATTGGAAAACAACCTAAAGTATAATAAAAGGGCTCTTGAAGCCCTTTTTTACGCTTTAAGCAAAAACCAACACAAAAAAGATGAACTGCGTTATAATGAAAACGGTGATGTTATGTTACAATTAGCTTTTCAAAAACAAAAAGAAAAGAAATTTATCTTTTCGTTCATCGGATTTAGTCTTGTGTTTATGTTTATTTATTTCATGTTAGATTACTTATCTGGTGGCTATCAACCGATGATCGATGATTATGGTGTTTATTTAGTTGTGATTAATGTTGTTTTAAATATCGTCATGAGTTTGATTAGTGCCCTAATGTTTAATTTATCTACGGCGTATCAAGACTTAACTAAAAAGAAAAGTGATGCGACAAGTTATATGCCATTTATTAGTGTGATCTTAGGCTTTTTCACCTATGGTTGCACCAGTTGCATGATCTCATTTTTAGCGGTTGTGGGTATCTCTTTTGGGGTATTGATGTTACCACTTCATAACTTGCCATACAAATTAATTGGATTATTGTTACTTTTGATTGTATTTTTTATTCAAACACTCATTATTAAAAAAGGAAAGTGCAAGATATAAGCATTTTCCTTTTTTTGTTTTAAATATATGAATATTAAGATAATCTTTAAAAGCGCTTACAATGGTGTATAATTAAAGTGAGGTGATACAATTGAATGTTGATTTTGAGCGCACGTTATTAAATGAGTCAACAGAAACCATTCCACAAGAGTTTATTGACCAAGCCAATTTATATCGCCGGGTGATGCAACGTTATTATGCGGCGATTAAACAAGTACAAACCAAACTAGAAATCTTAAACGATGAACTACAAGTTACAACAAAACGAACACCCATTGAAACCATTAAAGTTCGATTGAAAAGTCCAGAATCGATTATAAAGAAAATGACAAAACAAGGTTTAGAGAAAACCTTAGAGAACTTAGATAAAATTACAGATATTGCTGGGGTTAGAGTGATTACAACATATATTGATGATATTTATGATATCGCCTATATGTTTGCCCAGCAAGCTGATGTGACCGTTATAAAAATTAAAGACTACATTAAAAGACCTAAAGCGAATGGGTATCGAAGTTTGCATTTGGAAGTTGAGACACCTGTTTATTTTTCTACGGAAAAAAGCATTATGAAAGTTGAAGTTCAAATAAGAACCATTGCCATGGACTTTTGGGCCTCACTAGAGCACGACATGAAGTATAAAGTCATTATTAATGGTCATGATCATTTAAAAGATGAATTAAAAGCTTGTAGTGAAGTGATTCATCAAACTGATATTAGAATGCAAAATATTAAACGAAAATTAAAGGAATTAAAGGATGAAGTTATTTGAAACATTAAAAATTAAAGATATGGAACTTAAAAATCGTATTGTCATGCCTCCAATGTGCATGTATAGTGCTAAAGATGGAATGGCAAATGATTTTCACATTATTCATTATGCAACAAGAGCCATGGGACAAGTTGGTTTAATTATTGTAGAATCAACGGCCGTTATGGAAAATGGACAAATTACAAATAAAGACTTAGGGTTGTGGCAAGATGAACAAATCAAGCCACTTTCTTGGATTGTAAATAGGGTTAAAGCCTTTGATGCTAAAATCGGTATTCAATTAGGACATGCAGGAAGACGTGCTCAAGATACGATGGATAGAGTAAGTGCATCCGCGCTTGCATTTGGTAACTTTGAAGCACCTAGAGCGTTAACCATTGAAGAGATAAAAGATGTTATAAATGCCTTTAAAGAATCGGCAAGAAGGGCGTTAATGGCAAATTTTGATTTTATTGAAATTCACGCAGCCCATGGCTATTTAATTAATTCATTTTTATCACCATTATCCAATCATAGAACGGATATGTATGGTGGTTCTCAAGAAAACAGATCAAGATTACTATATGAAATCATTGATGCGGTTAGAGAAGTTTGGCCACTGGAAAAGCCACTGGGTGTTCGAATTAGTTATTACGATTATGATAAAGATGGCTTACACGCAGAAGATTTTGTTGAAATACTTAATGGTATTAAACCGGGATTGGTAGATGTTATTAATGTTTCTACGGGTGGTATTTTACAAGTCAAAGTTGATGATTACCCAGGTTATCAACTTCCAGGTGCTAAAAAACTCAAACACCAAACGAACTATCATATATTAGCTGGCGGCTTGATAACCGATGCTTCACTTGCCAATGATGTATTATCGTTTGGTGATGCGGATATGATTTATTTTGGTAGGCTTGCTTTAAGGGATCCTTATTTCCCGCTTCGATTTGCAAAGCAATTAAAGGCAGATATTCCGTGGATAAAACAGTATGAGAGGGCGAAATAATGTTTAATATGATTAAAAATAAAGAAAACAGGAATAATCTCTATATTATAAGAAACAGACATAAAAAAATCATATTTATCAGCCCAATAGAGTTTAATGAAACCATATATAACAATGAAAACATTGAGCTGTTTTATGATTCTTTATTTGACATAGACAGAAATCCTTATAATATCGATTTTGTATTAAGTAAAATAGAAGATGTTGTTAATCATACGTATTATTTTACATCCAGACATTTACTGCCAGTAGATATTAACATTATGGTTTTTAACATCAATAAATCAAAATATTACTTAGAACACTATGAATTAACTGAAGATTTAGATCCGTTAACAAATCTCCCAACGAGAATGTCTTTAGAATTAACGTATGAAGAATATGTTTATAAAAATGAAAAATTTGATCTTATTTTTATCGATTTAGACAGTTTTGAAAAATACAACACAAAAATAGGTTATATTAAGACAGACTTTATTTTGCAACGTATTGCATCGTTAATGAAATCATTTTTTGAGCCTCATGAAGTGTTTCGGTATGGAGGCGATGAATTTATTATTGTTTCATTAGAAAAAGTGACGGATGAACGACTTGAAACATTTAAACAACGCATTCGAAAGATTAAAATGCTTGAAAACTTTGACTTTTCATACGGTGTTGCAACCTATCCGATAAAATCAAAACTAGAAGAACTTGTACATGCCGCGAGTGAAGAAATGAAACTTCAAAAGAAATCAAAAAAAGACTTAAAGAAATAAGTCTTTTTTTATATATTATCCTTTATTTGAGCACTTTTCTTTATCTTTACCTCATAAATACGTATAATGATTATTGAGGTGTTTTTATGCATAAAGTAATAACTTATGAAGTAAAAGGGATGACCTGTGCAGCGTGTGTAAGTGCCGTTGAGAAATCAGCTTTAAAAGTTGAAGGCATTGTAGAGGCGAATG
>CAYLVT010000014.1:0-13046 GCA_964387195.1 uncultured Acholeplasmataceae bacterium | reverse complement strand
AAAATAAGGTTGGTTGTAGATGATCATTTTGATGAACAAACATTTTTTAAAACAATCATGTTATCGGGTTATAAAGCACAAGTTATCGATGATAGCCTAACACTAGGTGAAAAACAATCTAAAAAACTAAAACACTTATTAAATAAAGTCATTATCTCGACGTTATTTATCATACCACTAATGTATGTATCTATGGGACATATGATTAAACTACCTATCCCTATGTTCATTGATCCTATGACAAACCCGCAGAATCATGCCTTAGCGCAAATGATTTTGACAATCCCTATTATGTTGGTTGGGTTTAGATATTACCTAAATGGATTTAGAAATTTGTTTCGCTTAAAACCAAATATGGATACATTGGTTGCGATTGGGACAACCGCGAGTTTTTTATATGGTTTATACGCAACCCTAATGATTGCTTTAGGTTATCATGAGTATGTTATGATGTTGTATTTTGAAAGTGCTGCGATGATTTTATTATTTATTATGTTAGGTAAGTACCTAGAACAAAAATCAACCGCTAAAACGACATCTGAACTTGAAAAACTGATGGAATTAAAGCCCCAAACAGCGATTAAATATGATGGAAATAGTTATGTGGAAGTACCTATTATAGAAGTGGAAGTTGGCGATCTATTAATGGTTCGCCCAGGGGATACCATCCCTACAGATGGCATCATAAAACATGGTAGAACCACCATTGATGAGGCGATGATGACCGGTGAATCATTACCTAAAGAAAAAGAAGAAGGTGAAAAAATCATTGGGGGCACCATTAATATTACGGATGCAATTATTATGGAAGTATCTCACATTGGTGAGGATACGATATTATCCGTCATTATTAAACGAGTAAGTGAAGCCCAAATGAAAAAAGCACCGATTCAAAAGTTGGTGGATGTGATTAGTGGGTATTTTGTGCCGATTGTCATGAGTATCGCCTTCTTAGGTTTTCTAGGTTGGCTTTTAGTGTCTAAAGACTTCAACTTTTCAATCAACATCTTTGTCTCTGTTTTAGTGATTGCGTGTCCGTGTGCGCTAGGGCTTGCAACACCAACAGCCATCATGACCGCAAGCGGACAAGCGGCTAAATATGGCATCTTAATCTCAACAGGAGAAGCTTTAGAAGTGGCTCATAAAACAACTTTAGTTGCCTTTGATAAGACAGGAACGATTACAAAAGGAAAATTAGAACTAAAAGAGATCATTACCACCAGCACCTATCAAGAACTACAACTTGTCCAAATTGCAGCAAGCTTAGAAGTCAAATCAAGCCACCCTATCGCAAAAGCTATCTTAAATTATGCAAAGGAAAAAGGCATTAAAACAAACGAGGTTACAGATTTTGAAAATCATGTGGGATTAGGTATTAAAGGCAACCTAAATGGTAAAGTCTATTATATTGGTAATGAAGCATGGATGACGAAGCATGGTATTAAACTTGGTCAAGAAAAAAACATATTAAAATACACCAAAGGTATGAGTTATTTATACCTTGCCAGTGATGAACTTATTGGTTTAATCGGGGTTGCAGATAGTTTAAAAGATGAAACGATAGAAGTTATAAAAAGACTCCATGATAAAGGCATTAAAACCGCATTATTATCTGGTGATGATGAGTATACTGTAGGCTATATTGCCAACCAGGCAGGCATTGATTTATATTATGGAAAACTCCTACCTACCGATAAACAAGCTATCATTAAAACCCTTAAAGAAGAGCACACCGTTATTATGGTCGGAGATGGTATTAATGATGCCATCGCATTAAAAGAAGCCCATCTTGGTATTGCGATGGGAGAGGGTACGGATGTGGCGATGAGTAGTGGTGATGTTGTGTTAATGAATAACAACTTGAAAACCTTACTCACATTAATTGAATTGTCCAAAAAAACAACAATAAATATTAAAGAAAACTTATTTTGGGCATTTATCTACAATCTTATCGGTATTCCTTTAGCGCTTGGGTTACTCTATAACTTTGGCATTTTACTAAACCCAATGATTGCGGCATTAATGATGAGTTTATCCAGTGTAAGTGTTGTGTTAAATGCACTGAGGTTAAAACGCTTTAAGGAGGTGACGTGATGTTAAAGGTTGAAGGGATGTCTTGTATGCACTGCAAGAAAAAAGTTGAGACTGCGTTAAAAGATTTAGGGCTTAAATCGGTTAAGGTAGACATAGAAACTGGCGAAGTTCGTTATAAAGAAAACAAAAAGATAACAACTGAACAAATCAAACAAACCATCACAAACTTAGGTTATAAGGTTTAAATATAAAAAGTGGAACTTCGTAAAAAAGTTCCACTTCTTTTTCATTTAAGATATAATCGATGGCTTCTAAGACTTTATACATCGGTATTTCACTTGAAGTACCTCTATCAATATCGCCTGCAAAATGAATGCCAATTAAATCGCCATTACTATTAAATGCCCCTCCACCAGAAGAACCAGGTCCTAAAAAAGCATTTGTTTGAATGGCTTCACAACCACTTTGACATAAAAACGATTCGTTTTCTAAATACACTTGATTTGTTGTATGAAGGATAATACCTTCTTTGACTTGATTAAAGTTTGTACTTCTACCTGATTGAGGTGAACCGATTACAAAGACAACCTCTCCATCACGAATAGGAACTGGCTTTTTTGTGATAAACTGTTCATCTTCTAGGGTTTGAAGTGACCCATCTGTTGTAGTTAGTTTAATAATGGCTAAATCCGTATCTTTTGTATACCAGCCAACCACACTTATCTTTGGATCAAACCCTTTAGGATAGGTATTGTCTAATTTATCGTAATGGATGTTGATTTTACCACTAAAGGTATTGTTTTTTATGTGCGAAGAAAGCACATGATAATTTGTAAGAATGTAATAATCATACGCTTGAGAGCCAAATATTTTTGTTTGACTTAATGATTTTCTAAAAATCACACCACTACCAAAACTGGTAGACGTTGATAAAAATGAGTCTTCTTCAATAACGATTTTAACGATGCTTTTTTTCTTTAAGGCCAAAACGTTATAATCAATGCCTTTAAAGATGCGAATGGATTCATTAACACGAATTTCTTTTTCATTGATCGTAAATGAATTAATAACGACATCCACAGATGTTTCTTGTTCGCTAAAGGAATAAGGGTGTATCACATATATCGTAAATACATCATCAATATATTGATAATAGTATTCATCATAAGTGATTTTATCGATTGTAATCGATTTTAAATTTGACTCATCAACGAATTTGTTGAATTTGACAATTAAAGTGGGTTCTTCATCATGTGATAAATCCACATCAATGATGCTTGGCTCTCTTCTAATATCTTTTGATATTTCATCAACTTGAGTGGTGATTTGTCCGGCATAAAATCTGGCAACACTATTTAAAGAGATATTAAGGATCGAAAAATCAACGATATAACTCGCTGATAAAATTGCAAATACCATCGCAATCGATAAGCCTAGATTTTTAAAGATTCTTTTAACCCATTTCATTTTTTTCACCAATTCCATTATACACTTATTTTTAATAACTTTAAGAGAAAAGACGCATAAAATTTTTAATAACACAAAAACATGATATAATAGAAAACGATGAAAATAAAAGGAGTATATACTATGAAATTTGAAAAATTAGGCACAAACTATGCAAAATTCACGTTTACAATTACACCAAGTGAGTTTGCCCATGGTTTAGATCATGCTTTTGAAGAAGTAAAAGCAGATGTTGAAGTTAAAGGATTTAGAAAAGGCGCCGTACCAAGAAACGTTTATGAATCAAAATTTGGTATTGAATCACTTTATGAAAAAGCCTTAAACCACACAATTGGTCACTTATATGAACAAGTATTTGAAGAAAAAAGTGTCACCATTGTAGGTGATCCTAAACTGGATGTAGATTTTAACAAAATCTCCCATGAAAAAGAATTTGAAGTATCACTAACATTCCCTGTTAAACCGGATGTCATACTGGGTGAGTATACCAATCTTGAAGTAAAGAAAAAAGATTTATTGGTTAGTGAAGAAGAGGTTAATCGTGAACTAGATACCCTCTTAAGTAAAGACGCTGTTTTAGAACCTAAAGAAGGGACACTAGAACATGGAGATGTTTCAATTATTGACTTTGAAGGCTTTTTAAATGGTGAAGCGTTTGAAGGTGGAAAAGCATTAGGCCATGAACTAAAAATTGGTTCAGGACAATTTATCCCCGGCTTTGAAGAACAATTAATTGGCTTAAAAGCTGGTGAAGAACGTGACATCAATGTCACTTTCCCTGAAGATTATCACAGTGAAGAACTAAAAGGTCAAGCGGTTGTGTTTAAAGTTAAATTAAATGAAATCAAAACCCAAACAAAAGCAACCTTAGATGATGCGTTTGTAAAATCACTAGATAGAGAAGGCATTGAAACAGTGGATGCTTTAAAAGAAGACATTAAAGCATCTCTTGAAAAACAAAAAGAAGAGCATGAAAAAAATAGAGTCATTGGTGAAGCGGTTAAGTTTGCAGTTGATAATGCCAAGGTTGATATACCGATTGAAATGATTAACTATGAAAAAGAAAACATGAAAAAACAAATCGAAGCCCAAGCGAAACAATATGGCATTGAATTTGAAATGTATGTACAATTTTCTGGTATGACAATGGAGCAATTTGATCAAAACCTAAATCAACAAGCCCAAGATAAAGTTTTAACCAGTTTAGTTATTGAAGCAATCGCTGAAAAAGAAGACTTTAGCGTAAGCGAAGCAGAAATTGAAGCGAAGTACGAAGAAATAGCAAATCACTATAACATCGAAGTTAAGGATGTAAAAGCACAATTAAACAATGATGTAATAATCAATGAAGTGCGCTTTACAAAGGCAATTGACTTTTTAGAAGCAAGCGTTAAAGAAGTTTAAGAGGACACGATGAGTGTCCTTTTCTACCCTTTGTGTTGGCACTCTTACATATTGATTGCAAATAGACAATCGTTATGATACAATATAAGCAAGCAACGAGGTGATATATATGCAAAAAAATTTACCTGCAATCGCAATGCGCGGCATTGTCCCAATTCCCAATAACGATTTTAGATCGGATATTGGAAGACCAATTTCCTTAAAAGCATTAGATGAAGCAGAAAAAACATTTGATAATCAAATCATTATATTGGTTCAAAAGAACCCACTTATAGAAAATCCAACGCCTTCAGATATAGAACCATACGGAGTTTTAGCAAAAACAAGTATGAAAGTAAAACTTCCTAACGGTAATATCAAGGCTAAATTTCAAATTATTAAACGTATTAAAGTTAAAGACTTCTTTTTAACGAATCCGTTTTTTGTTGTTGAGTATGATGAAGTAGAATCGTATACCGATGATGTTGATAAAGAAGCAACTTTGGCAAAAATGGTATTAAATGAAATTGTAAGTAGCGCAAATATTGTTCTAAACAACCCACAAGAAATACTTAGAGAAGCTCAAGCCGGCTTAACAACTGAAAAAATGGCAGATACGATTGTCTATGGTTTAAAAGGCAATGAGATGAATAAATATAAGTATTTAAGTGAGTTAAATATCAATAACCGTCTACAATTCATTTTAGAAGATATCGCAAAACAAAAGATGGTTTCAGACTTAGAACGTCAAATCAATGAAGAAGTTAAGAAAAACATCGATGAATCACAAAAAGAATACTACTTACGTGAAAAAATGCGCGCTATTCAAAATGAATTAGGCGACAAAGCGAAAAAAGAAGAAGAAATCGATGAATTAAGAGAAGCAATTCAAAAGGCAAAAATGCCTAAACACATCGAAGAAAAAGCGCTTCAAGAACTTGCACGTTATTCATCGATGAGTCCTATGATGGCTGAATCCGCAATTATTAAGACTTATTTAGACTTTTTAGTAGCCTTACCATGGCATGAAAAATCAGAAGACGCTAAAAAGTTAAGCAGTGTTCAAAAAGCTCTTGATGAAAATCATTATGGGTTAGAAAAAGTTAAAGAAAGAATTATTGAATATTTAGCGGTTAAATTAAAAACCGGAAAAAACCCACAAACCATCCTTTGTTTAGTAGGTCCCCCTGGTACAGGTAAAACATCCCTAGGTCAATCGATTGCAGATGCGCTAGGTAGAAAGTTTGTTAAATCCTCACTCGGTGGCGTCCGTGATGAATCTGAAATACGTGGTCACCGAAGAACCTATATTGGTGCCTTACCAGGCCGTATTTTAAAAGGGATGAAAGACGCTGGAACGATTAATCCAGTATTCTTACTAGATGAAATCGATAAAATGGCCTCCGATTATAAAGGCGATCCAGCAAGTGCGATGTTAGAAGTATTAGACCCAGAACAAAACGCGAAATTTAGTGATAACTACTTAGAAGAAACTTATGATTTATCCCAAGTATTATTTATCACTACCGCAAACTATTTAGAAAACATTCCCGCTCCATTAAGAGATAGAATGGAAATTGTAGAGTTATCAAGTTATACCGAATTTGAAAAGTTTAACATTACGAAAAACCATTTAATCAAGCGTCAACTTGAAGCCCATGGAATGAAAGCTAAAGAGTTTTCAATTACCGATGAAGCTATTTATGAAATCATTCAAAAATACACCAGAGAAGCTGGTGTGAGAAATGTCAATAGGGTCATTGGAACACTTGTTCGAAAAGGGATTAAAGACATTTTAATGAAAGACATTAAAAAAGTAACCATTACAAAAGATAACCTAGTAGATTACTTAGGCAAACCAAGATTTAGCCATAACCTAGCCGATACGGTAGATCAAGTTGGGGTTGTTACAGGTTTAGCTTACACTCAATTTGGTGGCGATACCTTGGCGGTAGAAGTGAACTATTATGAAGGTGATGGTAAACTTCATTTAACTGGTAAATTAGGTGATGTGATGAAGGAATCCGCAGATACAGCGCTTTCTTATGTTAAAGCGAATCAAAAAGATTTCGATATCCCTCAAGGGTTCTTTAAGAATCATGATATTCATATTCATGTGCCTGAAGGTGCGATTCCAAAAGATGGGCCTAGCGCGGGTATTACCATCACAAGTGCCATCATCAGTGCGGCATCTAATAGAAGAGTTAACCGCTTAGTCGGTATGACGGGTGAAATGACATTAAGAGGGTATGTACTGCCGATTGGTGGCTTAAGAGAAAAAAGTATCGCAGCGCACCGAAGTGGTTTGAAAACGATTTTCATTCCTAAAGAAAATGAACGTGACTTAGAAGACATTCCACAAGAAGTTAAATCGGAGTTAGAAGTTGTTTTAGTATCCCATATTAATGAAGTATTAAAAGATATATTTGTCTAATGAATGCCTCCACACAATGGAGGCTTTTCTTATGAGTTTATCGTAATAATTACATTATTATTTAAAAATCATTAAAATAAGTTATAATACTTATATGATTAAAAAAGCACAATTTGTAGTAAGTGGGACTTCAAATGAACACTTTCCCACGGATGGGAAAAGTGAATATTTATTTATTGGACGTTCTAATGTGGGTAAAAGCAGTTTAATCAACGCCATTACAAATCGAAAGAATTTAGCGAGAACGAGCCAAACACCTGGAAAGACAATAACCTTGAATTATTATTTAATTAATGATTCTTTTTATATTGTTGATGCCCCAGGTTATGGTTATGCCAAACGTAGTTTTAGTCAAATTGAGTCCTTTGGAAAGATGATCGAATCCTACATTCAAACAAGACCCAATTTGACAAAGGTATGTATTTTGGTGGATGGGAAAGTTGGACCCACAAAAGATGATTTATTAATGATCGATTATGTTTCTCATTTTGACAAGGAAATGGTTATCATTATGACAAAGATCGATAAACTCAATCAAAGTGAGCGTGCCAAAACAAATAAACGAATTAAAGAATATCTTAGCCACTACCACGTCATAAAAGTAAGTGCTTTAAAACAAATTGGTTTAGATAACTTATTAGAGATATTTAAGGAGGAATTATGAGAAAAGTTGTGTTTGTATCCGACAGTGCGATGGATTTGCCTAGTCATTATATTAAAGAACATCAAATCAAAGTTGTCCCTTTTTATATTACATTTGGTAATGAAAGTTACCGTGATGGCATTGACATTACGACAAAGGAACTTTATGAAAAAGTAGAAGCATTAAATGAACTGCCTAAAAGTGGTGCGGTTGCACCAGCGGAGTGGCAAACGATTTTTGATCCGCTTGTAGAAGCGGGTTATGATGTATTTTGTCTAACGATTGGCTCTAAAATCTCATCGACATTTCAAAACGCTTATATTGCGTCTTTAGAATATGAAAAGGGTAGGGTTGAAGTGTTGGATTCAACTGTTTTATCTGGCAGTATTGCCCTACTTATGTTAAAGGCGATTAAATTAAGAGATGAAGGTAAATCAGCTACTGAGATCAAACAAGCTCTTGAATTATTAATTCCAAAAGTCCATACCCAGTTTGTTATTCCGACACTCGACTATTTATATAAAGGGGGACGCTGTAGTGCGATGGCTAAAGTCGTAGGTACGGTTTTATCGATAAAGCCACAAATTAAAATGACGGATGGCGTGCTCGATGTTTATAAAAAGAGTGTTGGTAAAATGAGTCGTGCTGTTGATGGGATGTTAGAGGATTTCTTTGCCCTTGCTAAAGCGGATAAACTTGATTTAGAGTATGTTTTTATTACCCACTCAATGGCTCAAAAAATGCATGACTATATTAAAAATAAAATTACCGAGTCAGGTATTAAAATTACCCACTTAATCGAATCCCATGCAGGCAGTGTTATCTCAACCCATTGCGGGCCTGGAACAATTGGGATCTTATATCTTGAAAAATAAGATAAAACCATTTATAATTGAATAAAGCAATGAAATAGAGTAGTAATAAGCTTCCTTATTTTAAAGAGAGTGCTAGTGGGTGAAAAGGCATAAATAATCGCTTATGAAGTCGCTATGGAGCTAAATAGGTGAACTATGATTAACCTATTTCGGGTCGTTCCGTTAAAAACGTTAAAGGGCTAGATTTATCTAGAACTAAGGTGGTAACGCGGTCATTCGTCCTTAGAAATTTTTTTCTAAGGGCGATTTTTTTATAAGGAGAACAAATGATTAAAACAAAAAGATTACTAATTAGACCTATTAAAATAGAAGATGCTAGTGATATGTATGAATATGCAAAAAACCCAATCATTGGTAAAATGGCTGGTTGGAAAGCACACCAAGATCTTAAAGAGACGATTTCTATTATTGAAATGCTTATCCGTATTGAAGAAACCTATTCCATTGTTTATGAAAATAAAATGATAGGCACCATCGGTTTAACCACAAAGCCAGAGGAAGTGGTAATTGGTTATGCTTTAAGCCAGGATTACTGGAATAAAGGGATTATGCATGAAGCATTGAAGGCGACGATTATCTATCTTTTTACAAAAACGAAAAACCACACACTAGTAGCTACTACTTACTTAGATAATGTTAAAAGTCAAAACGTACTCTTAAAATTAGGATTTATATTTACCGACCAAGTTGATAGACTTGTGGATAATATCTATGTTAAATTTAATCTTTACAAACTTAAAAAAGACGCCTATGAAAGGAAGGAATTGCCATGGCAAAATATAACCACAAACACATAGAAAAAGGTTTATATCAGTTTTGGTTAGACCATAAACTTTTTTCATCAGGAGATCAAACAAAGAAACCCTTTGTTACCGTGATTCCACCACCTAATGTAACCGGAAAACTTCACCTTGGCCATGCGATGGATAACACACTCCAAGATATCATAATAAGAAGAAAACGCATGCAAGGCTATGATGCATTATACTTACCAGGTATGGATCATGCAGGTATTGCAACCCAGGCCAAAGTTGATGAATTATTAAAATCAAGAGGTATCTCTAGATACAGTTTAGGTAGAGAAGCGTATTTAGAAGAAGCTTGGAAGTGGAAAAATGAATACGCTGGCCATATAAGGACCCAATGGGAAAGTTTAGGTATTAGTGTGGATTATCAACACGAAGCTTTTACACTTGATAAAAACTTAAATGATGCGGTAAATAAAGTATTTATAGACCTCTATAATAAAGGCTTAATATACCGAGGAAACCGAATCATAAATTGGGACGTTGAAGCGAATACAGCACTATCCAATATTGAAGTAGAATACATTGAAGAACAAGGTCATCTTTATTATATAAGATACCCATTAGTTGATAGTAAAGACTATATGATTGTCGCCACAACGCGTCCTGAGACGATGTTTGGTGATCAAGCATTGATGGTTCATCCAGATGATGAACGTTACTTAAAATACATTGGTAAAGAAGTCTACATACCTACCACCCACGTAAAAATTCCAGTTATTTCCGATGATTACGTTGATAAAGACTTTGGAACAGGGGTTGTTAAAGTGACACCCGCACATGATCCTAACGACTTTGAAGTGGGATTAAGACACAACCTTGAAATGCCTTTATGTATGACTGAGCGTGGCATTATGAATGCCTTAGCTTATGATTATGAAGGCATGGAAAGGTTTGAGTGTAGAGAACAATTATTAAAAGATTTAGACAACTTAGAACTCTTAGAAAAAATAGAACCCCATATTCATAATGTTGGCCATAGTGAGCGAACAGGCGTTGTTGTTGAACCAAGATTATCCTTGCAGTGGTTTGTCGATATGAAACCTCTAGCAAACCAAGCCATTTTAAAATCAAGTGCCAACTTTTATCCATCTCGCTTTGAAAAAGTCTTTAAAAGCTGGATGGAAAACATTGAAGACTGGTGTATTTCTAGACAACTTTGGTGGGGTCATCGAATACCTGTTTGGTATAAAGATGACCAAATGAAAGTTCAACTAAACTCACCAGGTGAGGGTTGGGTTCAAGATGAAGATGTGTTAGACACATGGTTTTCAAGCGCATTATGGCCATTTTCCACACTGGGTTGGCTAGATGATAAAGAAACCTTTAACCGTTATTATCCGACCGATGTGTTAGTAACGGGTTATGATATTATCTTTTTTTGGGTCGCTAGAATGATCTTTCAAGGCCTAGAATTCACAGGCAAAACCCCCTTTAAAGATGTCTTAATTCACGGACTTATTCGGGATGAAAAAGGAAGAAAGATGAGTAAATCCCTTGATAATGGTATTGATCCGATGGATATTATTGAAAAATACGGTGTCGATGCGCTTCGATACTTCTTATCGACAAACTCAACACCAGGTGCAGACATGCGTTTTGAGATGGAAAAAGTAGAATCAAGTTGGAACTTTATTAATAAACTATGGCATATGACGCGGTTTGTAAAACTGAATTTAAAAGACCCACTACCAATTAATGAAGTAACACTTAATGATTACGATAAAGATATTTTATCTAAACTAGATAATGTCATTATCGAAGCGGATAAGCATTTTGAGCGTTATGATTTTGGTGAGGCATCACGCTATATTTATAACTTTACATGGGATGAGTTTGCGAATCATTATATTGAATACGCAAAACTCAATATCAAAACACATCAAGAATCTACCAATAGTACCCTTTATTATGTGTTAACAAACATTTTAAAACTACTCCACCCATTTATGCCTTTTGTTACAGAAAGACTTTATCAAGATTTAACTAACGAATTATCCATCATGGTTTCTAGTTGGCCTACCCCCACAAACATTCATGATGAAACGGCATCTCAAACGTTAATGATTATTAATGATTTGATTAGACAAACAAGAAACTTTAAACAAGAGCGAAACATTACAAAAAACTTAACAATGTTCATAAACTCAACCGTTGATTTAACAAACCATCAATCACTCTTAAAACACTTCTTAAAAACCGATAACCTACACTTCAAAAAACCAACAAACACCAGTGATTACTTCCTACTTACAGGTGCTAATTATGAGTTCTATATTTTAAAAACGGATGTGTTATCGATTGAAGAAGAAATTAAAGAAATCAAAGATAAACTAAGTATCCTTGAAAAGGAATTAAAAAGAAGTCATAACTTACTTTCAAATGAAAACTTCATCAACAAGGCATCACCTTCCAAAGTTGAAGAGGAAAGAGAAAAACAAAAGCATTACCAAAATCAATATAACTTACTAAAGGAAGCCTTAGACAACATATGCTAGAAAAACTCATTTACTGGGTTGAAAACAGACCCCGATTTAAAGAAAAAGTAGACCTTTCTAAGATGAAAACGATTGCCGCATCAATCAAAAACCCCCAAAACAACTTTAAATCCATTCATATTACAGGCACAAATGGAAAAGGCTCAACAGCGCACTTTCTACATAGTATCCTTTCGAAAAAGTATAAGGTTGGCCTTTTTACGAGCCCCTATATTATCAAGTTTAATGAACGCCTGCAAATCAACGATATGATGATTGCCGATGAGGTATTAGAGCGGTATTTGAGTAATATGAAGTCGTTCATTGAAACCTATGAAAGAAAAACAGATGAGTCCTTTACATTTTTTGAGATCATGACCCTTTTAGCGTTTCAATACTTTAGTGATGAAAACGTTGATTATGCGATTATTGAAGTAGGCATAGGGGGGACATTAGATTCAACTAACATTATTAATCCCAGACTAAGCATCATTACCTCCATTGGGTTTGATCATGAAAATCAATTAGGTAATACCTTACTAAGCATCTTAGATAATAAACTTGGTATTGTAAAAGAAAATAAAGCGCTAATTACCGGTGTAGAGGGATTTGATGATGTAATCAAAGATCATTGTAAACAGAAAAACAGTCCTGTGTTTTTCTTAAAAGATGACATGATTAAAGTCAAACAAGCCTTCCCTCTAAGCTTTCGCTTTGAACACCACACCTATGAA
This sequence comes from uncultured Acholeplasmataceae bacterium, assembly GCA_964387195.1. Lineage (GTDB taxonomy): Bacteria > Bacillota_I > Bacilli_A > Acholeplasmatales > UBA5453 > DUQU01. Next base: position 193 of record CAYLVT010000014.1, on the reverse strand, counting down.
CCAACGCTTCAAGGTTTATACCAAGCTAAAAACGCATCACTTGCGATTATGGCAGCCAATTACTTAGAACCCAAACTACCCATCACATTAATTAAACAAGGCATTAAAGACGCATTTAATCCAGCGAGATTTGAAATGGTCTCTAAAAAACCAATCATTATTTTAGATGGAGCCCATAATGAACAAGCAATGA
>CAYLVT010000013.1:0-27083 GCA_964387195.1 uncultured Acholeplasmataceae bacterium | reverse complement strand
AGCCTTACTAGAGCGGTGGCGGCTGAGGCAAAAGATCATAACATCATCGTTCAAGTCGTTTGTCCTGGACCAACAAAATCAAACTTCCATGCCCTTGCGAAAACAAAAGAAAAAGCCTACAGGCAAAACCCAGATAAACTGGCACTAAAAGCCCTAGAATCAAAAAGAACACTCGTGGTTGTTGGATTTAGTAATAAGCTCATTCACGTTTGTTCTAAATGGTTTCCACAAGCATGGCTAGCCTCGATTGTAAAAGGCAGACAAAAGAAGATACGTATTCAAAAATAGGTGAAGTTATTTCACCTTTTTTCATGCAATTAAATAGATTTATGTTATAATATTATTGATCACTAAGGGGAGCCTTTATGGGCTGAGAGGATATAGTCGACCCTAAACCTGATCTGGGTAATGCCAGCGTAGGAATAGTGTATGAAACTATTCTTTTGGTATTCCATTAGAATTTTTTTTAATTTTAAGGAGGCCATATGGAAAATTCTAAATCGATGTTACCTTGGGTAACTAGTGTAGTATTGTTGTTTGTAACAACGATACTAATCATTATCTTAATGCCTACATTTGAAGGCATCGTCGTCAATAGGGTGTCATTAGACGATGGCACAAAAACCTTTATATACAGTCAACATAACTTAGGGTTATTGAGATTATTTACCTTTATTATGATTGGACTGTCCATTGCGATTAACGGGCTTAATGTGTTTAGTATATTTAACCCTCATTTAAAGAAAACATCAAACTACATCATCATTGGTTCTGGTTTGGTTTTGGTGCTTTACTTTGTATCGATGTTGTTTGTATTTCCAGTAAAAGTAGACGATTTAAACATTGATCGGTTTAATTACTATGCCTGGAGTTTAAGCTTAGCTGGTGCGATTTTAATGCTTAGTTTAAGTTTAGGATGGATCTTTAGCTTTATTTCTAGAACCCAACAACAAACCCTATCGATTCAGTTGATTAGTGAAGGGGCGATTAGTGTTGGCTTAGCGATCGTCTTATCGGTTATTAGTGATTTAATCCCTGGTCTTAAAATGCCCAATGGGGGATCGTTTAGTTTATCGATGTTACCACTGTTTATCTTTGCCCTAAGAAGAGGGATAGTAAGTGGCAGTTTAGTGGGTTTAACCTATGGGATTATGAACTTTTTAGTCGATGGGCTCATTATTCACTGGGGGAGTATCTTTTTTGATTATTTAATCCCCTTTACATTATTAGCGGCACTGGCTGGAATCTTTATGAAAAAAGCCAATGACGGCATCATCGGCTTTAGCATATTAGCGGTATTATTAGGTGGGTTTGCAAGGTATGTTTTTCATAGCCTTTCAGGGGTCATATTCTTTGCTGAGTGGGCACCCGAAAATATGAATGTATTTTATTATTCGTTTGTTTGGTATAATTTGCCTTATATGGCGGTATCCACAGCGGGAAGTTTATTGTTTGTCTTTTTACTTCATAAACGTTTAATTACACTAGAGACAAGGATCGTATAACGGATAAATAATCGAGTCTTGGATTTAGTGAAAAAGGGATTAAATAGGCATTTTCCTTAAATGTCTGATAAGGGATGGACTTACGTCCTCCCTTTTTTACGTTGTCGTAGTATTGTAATAAGATACTACAAGGTAAGTAGTAATGTTCGTCATAATACTTCCAGTGCACAATTAAAAACGCAATCCCTCCATGCGCTTCCACAGACCTTAAATGTTCCACCTGGTGAGGGTGAATATTAGACAAAGGAATACTTGTTTTGGAATTGGTTTCTTTTACGTCAAAGTCAATGTATTTCCCCTTATATATCCCATTAAAGTCGGTTGTTGAAGGCGTTTTATAATACGCTTCCGTAATTTTAGCCATCGATCTTTTGGGGTAATTTACATTCACCACTTGAATGGGGGTAGGCTTTTTATAAATAACGGCGATGTTCATATCTAAATAGTATTGATTCGTCGCTTCAATATCGGATTCAAGCGTCATCCCCATATTGCTTTTATTGACTGCTTTTTTGTAAGTTTTTTTAGGAATTGGATGTTTAATCATAGTATCACCACTTATATTATACACAATTATTAACGATTTTACTTACGATACATAGAGATAATCTTTTTTAAAATATTGTAAAAATTTAAAGCCTTTGTTTGTAAAAGGGGATTATTTTGTGTATAATAAAACTAACATGATTACGGATCTTAATAGGAGGTAAATATGAAAATTCACATCTTTGCGCTTGGTGGATTGGGTGAAAATGGTAAAAACATGTATTGTGTTGATGTTGATGGCTCTTTATTCATTTTAGATGCCGGTATTAAATACCCAACCAGTGAACTTTATGGTGTTGACGAAATTATCCCTGATTATCGAGTTTTAATTAATAGAAAAGACTCTATTAAAGGTTTTTTTATGTCTCACGCCCATGAAGATCATATTGGCGCATTATCACATATGCTAAGAGAACTTCAAGCTCCCGTTTATGCAACCAACTTTACCATGGAGCTGATTAAAGATAATTTAAGAGAAAAAAACTATAACTTAGATCACTATAAACTCATCACCATCAATCACCATTCAACCATTAAGTTTGGCGATGTCAAAGTCACATTCTTTAAAACCACACATTCCATTCCTGAAAGTGTTGGGATTGTGATTCAAACGCTTGATGGATCTATTATTTATACAAGCGACTTCACGTTTGATCAAAGTGGGGATGTAAACTATCAAACCGACTTTCAAAAGATTAATGAAATTGCCGAAAGAAAGGTTCTTTTATTAATGACCGAAAGTATTTCTAGTGAGTTTCAACTCGATGGAAGAATGAATCGGAAACTTGACCAAGAAATTACAAAAATCATTCAAATGGCAACCGATCGCATTATCATATCTTTATTTTCAAGTGATTTGCAAAAAATTCAAAAAGTCATAGATATTGCCTTAAAACACGATAAACGTATCGCCATCATTGGTAGAAAAGCACAACGTATTGTTGATATTGCTATTGATTTAAACTATTTAAGTATTCCTAGTGATAAATTAGTTACACTACGCTATATTGACGATAAAAATAAAAACGATGACCCCGATTTAGTCTGTCTAGTCACGGGTGATCGTCATGAACCGTTTTATATGCTACAGCGGATGGTTAAAAAGGCCGATCGATTAATTCATATTAATGAACTTGATACCATTTTAGTTGTTGCAAGCCCAATTCCAGGTACGGAGAAAATGGCCGCAAAAACACTTGATACCTTATATCGTACGGATGCGAAAATTCATGTCATCGATAAATCGTATTTAACCATTAACCATGCCACCAGTGATGAGATTAAAATGATGATTCACTTAACAAAACCAAAATACATTATGCCCGTGATTGGGGAGTATCGAAAACTCTTTACCGTAAAAGAGATCGCTAAACAGATGGGCTATAAAGACGAAGATGTCTTTTTAATGGATAATGGGGATTTATTAAAGTTTGATGATGGAAAACCATCCACTCAAAAAAACCGTTATCGTCATGGCGATATTTTAATCGATGGCTCACGTTTAGGGGATGTCAATGATATTGTCATTCATGATAGAGAGATGTTAGCGGATAACGGGGTCTTTATTGTTATTGCCCATATTGACCCACTTGAAAAAAAATTGGTAGGCGATGTTGAAATCTCTACCAAAGGGTTTTTACCAACGGAATCATTTTTAGAATTAAAAGAAGAAATCATTGATTTATTTAAGGAAAAAATAAACGCACATTTTGACAATAAATACATCAACTGGAATGAATTAAAAATTCAACTAAGAGATGAAATTAATAAATTCTTATTTAGCAAAACAAAACGTAGACCTGTTACGGTACCGGTGCTAATTAGCACTGAACAAAGCGATAAAGATAGAAATATACAAATGTAGGAAGCCTGTTTGCTTCCTACTTTTTTATATGCTCATTGATTAAATCAAGTCTCTTTTTTAACGCTATTTCATAACTCGATTCAAGTTTAGGTTCATAATAGATATCATCAATAATATTGTTTGGTAAATATTGTTGAGCTACCATTGCGTGTTTATAATCATGAGGGTATTTATATAACTCGGGGTTTTTAGAGATTTCTCGATTTAAAATATGTTTTGGAATCGGTTTAACATACCCCTTTTTATAGGTATCCAGTGCGTGATCAATCGCAAGAAGTGCGCTATTACTTTTAGGTGATAACGCACAATCTATAACCGCAACACTTAAAGGAATGCGAGCCTCAGGCCAACCTACCCTTTTTGCAACCTCACAAGCAGTATAAACTTTTGTGGCTAGGTTTGGGTTGGCTAAGCCAATATCTTCATACACAATCACTAAAAGCCTTCGAATGATAGATTCTAAGTCTTCAAGGGTAATTAATCTAGCTAGATAGTGTAGGCTTGCCTGAACGTCTGAGCCTCTAATTGATTTTTGAAAGGCGCTTAAAATATCATAAAAATTGTCTTGATTTTTATCAAGTTGAAGCGATTTATCACCAAGAGCACGCTTGGCAATCGCTAAGTTAATCACGTCTTGTTTATGGCCATAAATGGTAATGATTTCTAAGTTGTTTAATGCGGTTCTAATTTCATTATTACTCGTTTTAGATAAATAACTTAACACCTCAGGCTCAATAACGCCATCATAGTCTAATTTGTGTGTATCGATTGCGTGATTTAGCGCTTTTAAAATCGAATCACTTTCAATATCTAAGACTTTATAAATGTGGCATCTTGAGCGTATCGCAGGATTAACGGCACTATACGGGTTTTGAGTAGTAATCCCGATAATGGTAACCTTACCATTTTCTAAATAGGGAAGTAAGTAATCTTGGGTATCGGTTTTCATTCGGTGAATTTCATCAATAATGATTAAAATATCACGATACATCGTCGCTTCAATAATCTCTACTAGTCTTGATTTATTATCGGTAGATGCGTTAAAGTGATAAAAGTCTAAACCGCTTTGTTTAGCGGTTATTAAGGCAATCGTTGTTTTCCCTGTTCCAGGGTTACCATATAGGATAAAACTAAAAATCTTTTTCTCTAACATCGCCTTAATAATCCCATCTTCACCTACAAGATGGTCTTGACCAAAAACTGAAGAAAAAGTTTCCGGTCTTATTCTATGTGCCAAAGGTTTCATACATTCACTTCCTTTATAGTATAATTATATCATATAGACTTGATTAATACGGTGTTAATTGGGTAAAATAGGATAGGTGATTGTATGGATTTAACATTTTATGAACGTTTAAAATTGGAATTATCAGAAGAAAAACCGTTTTTCTTAAATGAAATGAAAACGTTGTTTATTGTTTCACTTGAAGATGGTATCGCATCAGGCTTAGAAACAGCGTATCAATTTGTGAAGTATATTAATCCTGATATTGAGATACGTTTACATAAAACAGACGGACTTATCATGAAACGTGGCGATGTGTTATTATCGTTAATTGGCATGAGTCATCAAACGTTTGCTTTATCTAAAATCATTATCCGAATTATTTCAAGAATGAGTGGTATTGCCACGCTTGCCAACCACTATGTTCATAAACTCTCACCCTCAAAAGTCTTAGATGCACACTTTTATACACCTGGGATAAAATCAATTGAAAAACAAGCCCTCCTCCATGGTGGGGTTATTGACTTAGAGTTTAGATACGTCTCTAAAGAAGAGATTAAATTATTAGGTGGACTTGAACAAGCCTATCATAAACTTAAAGATGAAGAAGTCATCTTGTGTTATGAAATTGTTAATTTAACCGACTTTTATGATATTTTAAGGTTAGATTTAAACATTCACTATTTAATGCTAACAGGCTTTAATGATGATCAACTCAAACAAATCAAAGAAGATAACACCGATTTAACGTTAATCGTTCAAGGGGTTTTCCCACCCTCAAAGCTTGAGTATTTACAAAGTTTAAATTTTCCCTATATAGAAACGAGTTTTTTGACGAAAGCATCGAGAAATTTAGAAATTATCTATGCGTTTGAATAATTGTAAAAAAGGACATATTTTGATATAATTTGATAAGAGAGGAAATGATTATGAATTTAAAAGATTACATAGCATCCATACAAGACTTTCCCAGTGAAGGTATCTTATTTAGAGACATTACACCGTTAATGTTAGAAGGAAAAGCGTTTAAGCAAGCGTGCGATGAAATGGTTTCATTTGCAAAACAGGTAGGTGCAACCGTGATTGTTGGTCCTGAAGCAAGAGGCTTTATTTTTGGTTGTCCGGTTGCTTATGCACTAGGCATTGGCTTTGCACCAGTTAGAAAACCTGGAAAACTACCACGTGAAACGATTACGGTAAGTTATGATTTAGAATACGGTTCTAACTCATTGTCGCTTCACAAAGATGCGGTTAAACCCGGGGATAAAGTCCTCGTTGTTGATGACTTGCTGGCAACCGGTGGAACCGTTGAGGCGACCGTTAATTTAGTTAGAAAACTTGGTGGAGAAGTCGTTGGTTGTGCCTTTTTTATTGAACTTGAAGACTTAAATGGAAAAGAAAAACTTAAAGGTATTCCACTTCATATATCTTTAAAGTATTAAGGTGATAATTTGGTAACATTTGATGATTTACTAAAACTGGCTTCTTCATACATTCACAAGAAAGGTGATCTAAAACGCATAGGTGATGCTTATAACCTAGCGTTTTTAAAACATGAAGGTCAATTTAGACGAAGTGGTGATCCCTATATTACCCACCCTTTAGAAGTTGCTTATTTGATTGCGGAACTTCAAGGTGGACCCAATACGATTATCGCAAGTTTACTCCATGATGTGGTAGAAGATACCGATGTTAACTTAGAAGAGATCACAAAACAATTTGGTGAGGATGTTTCTAGTTTAGTCGATGGTGTGACTAAAATCTCAAAATTGTCGTTTCAAAGTGAAATCAGTGAAGCGGAAAATCATCAAAAAATGTTACTTGCCATGAGTAAAGATATTCGTGTGGTGTTAATTAAAATTGCGGATCGACTACACAATATGCGTACCATTGACTTTCAACCTCATGAAAAACGAATCCGCATTGCCAATGAAACACTTGATATTTATGCACCCCTTGCCCATAGGCTAGGGTTGTTTAGTATCAAAGCGGAGTTAGAAGACCGAAGTTTAAAAGTCATTAATGCACCTTATTTTTACCGGATTAAAAACTTGGTGGAACAAGAAGAAAAACTACACCAACAATCCATCGATCAAATGATGAAAACCATTCGTGGTTATCTACAAGAAAATAAGATTGTTAAATTTGATATTAGTGGTAGAACGAAGTCCATTTACTCCATTTATAAGAAAATGGTTTTACAACATCGGGCGTTTGAAGATATTTATGATATTTTAGCGATCCGCGTAATTGTGGATAAAATTGAGACGTGTTATCAGGTTCTTGGAATTATTCATGCACATTTTGTGCCGATTCCTAAGCGGTTTAAAGACTATATCGCTGTACCTAAACCAAACCTATACCAATCCCTTCATACCACTATTTTAGCGGATAATGGATCTATTTTTGAAATTCAAATTCGCACCAAAGAAATGGATAGGATTGCGGAATTTGGGGTAGCGGCTCACTGGGCTTATAAAGAAGGTAAACACTACTCTAAAGAAAAAGAACAATTTGAAATTGCCCAAAAACTGAAATGGTATGGCGAGCTATTAAAAATGAGTGAAGACTCCAGTGATGCCAGTGAGTTTGTTGAGGCGGTTAAGGAAGATATTTTATCAGCCAATGTCTATGTGTTTACCCCAAAGGGGCAAGTCATTGAACTCATTCGCGGAGCAACACCCATCGATTTTGCTTACCGGATTCATAGTGATGTTGGGGATAAAACTGTAGGTGCACTCGTTAATAATAAAATAGTACCCCTTGATTATGAACTACAAACCGGTGATGTCGTCAGCATCAAAACCAATAAAAACTCTCTAGGTCCAAGCGAAGACTGGTTAAAGATTGTTAAATCAAACCACGCTAAACACAAAATCAGAAACTTTTTAAACAAATTAAATAAAGATAATCTTTTACAAACGGGTAGAGAGGCTTTAGAGCGTGAAGCGGTGGCTCAAAAGGCAGATATTTCAAAAATAGATGATAACTGGGCGGTTAAGAACTTTTCTAAACAAATGGTTAAATCGCTAGAATCGCTTTATATTGAAATTGGTAAAGGGTTAGTCTCTGAAAAAACAGTCATCGCTAAACTAACGGGTAGAGAATTAGATAAAGAAGCCTTATTAAGACGGCAATTAGACCGTGCCCAGCGCATTTTAACAACCACCCATGAAAGCGGGGTCATTGTTGAAGGGCTAACAAGCCCCCAAATAAAAATAGCCAATTGTTGTCTAGCCATTCCTGGTGATATGATCGTTGGTTATGTTACTAAGGGTAGTGGCATTGCCGTACATCATAAGGATTGTCCTAACGTAACCGACTTAAAAGAAGTTAGATTAGTCGATGTTTACTGGGCAACAAACATCGAAAGAAAATACCCAACCAGAATTAAAATTGTTGGTGCCAATAGAGATAACATCTTAGGTGATATTATATCTATTATTAATGCCAGTAGTGTGACGATTGCTGAGATCAATGCGGTCAGCAATCAAAAACTAGAAAGTATTATTACCCTAAAGTTGTTGGTTAAAAACTACCAAGAACTTGAATCAACGATGCTTAAGTTAATGAAAGTATCGGACATCTATACCATTGAAAGGAAGACGATTTAATGCGCGCTTTAGTCCAAAGAGTTGATTATGCAAATTTAACATGTGAAGATTATGAAGCCAGTATTAAACACGGTTTTATTGTTTTTTTAGGCATTAAAGAAAGCGATAATGATAAAGATTATGACTTTATTTTAAGAAAGCTTAAAAACATTAGACTCTTTCAAGATAGTGAAGGTAAGATCAATAAAAACTTAAAACAAGTAAATGGTGAGTTATTATTAGTAAGTCAGTTTAGTTTATATGGTAGTGTTAAAAACAACAATAGACCTTCATTTACCCAAAGTGCAAACCGGGAAAAAGCCCTTTATTATTATAAAAAAATGATTGATGATTTAAGCGAAGTTTTCCCTGTTAAAACAGGTGTTTTTGGAAAACACATGCACATCACTTACTTAAATAATGGGCCTTTAAGTATCTTAATTGATTCAGAGGAATAATATGAATATGCCCGAAGTTACCTTTGATGGTTATTTACTAAGAACTCTTTCAATAAATGACTATCAAGACTACTTTGAAATAGGTAGAAACGCTGAAGCGATTAAATTTTTAACATGGCGTGCTTTTCATAAGAAAAAAGAAGCCAAACACATGCTTCAAACGTATTTAAAACGTGCCTTTCGTAATGAACCCATTGGTTATGCGATTGTGGATGTATCTAGTAATAAAATGATTGGAATCATTGAATTTCACACCTTTGATTATCTTAAAAATCAAGCCGAGGTAGGCTATTTACTCCACCAAGATTACTGGCATAAAGGGATTATGAGTAAAGCGGTAAAAGCGTTATTAAAGGTGGGGTTTGAGCATTTAGAGTTAGATAAAATCATCATTCGTTCATTAAGAGAAAACATCGCAAGCTTAAAGGTGATTGAACGCAATGATTTAGAGTTAATATCGATTGATAAAAACGCCCATTATCACGAGAAAACAAAAACATTTCATGATATTTTCACCTATATCATGACAAAGGAGAGATACTATGGAACAAAGACCTAAAGGAACGTATGATTTACTGCCCGTAGAGGCGGAAAAGTTTTATGCTTTAGAAACGCATTTAAGGCATCTTTTAAAACTTTATGGTTATAAGGAGATTAAGACGCCTATTTTTGAGCATTCAAGTGTCTTTCATCGAGATAATGAACTTTCTGATATGGTCATTAAAGAAACGTATAACTTTAAAGATAAAGGTGGTAGAGACCTAACGTTAAGACCTGAGGGAACCGCTGGGGTGATTAGAGCGTATGTTGAGAATAAACTCTACACTGAACAAGTATCTAAGTTATTTTATATTGGGCCTAACTTTCGCTATGAGCGCCCACAAAAAGGGCGTTTTCGCCAGTTTAATCAAATGGGTATTGAAGCCGTAGGGATTAAAAGTGCGAGTTTAGATGCGGAAGTGATTAGTTTAAGTTATCACATTATTACCTCACTTGGTTTAAAGCAAGTGAAAGTCAAAATCAACTCTCTAGGTGATTTAGAATCCAAACAAAACTACAAACAAGCGTTAATGGATTATTTTAAAGACATCGATGGGTTATGTGAAGATTGCCAAAGAAGAAAAGTAGAAAACCCACTACGTATACTAGATTGTAAAATCGATGGTAAAAAGGACATTGTTTTAAAAGCACCGATGCCTAAGGATTATTTAACCGAAGCGGCGTATACGTATTTTCAAAGTGTGTTGTCGTATTTAGATAGTATGGATGTGCATTATGAAATTGAAGATACGCTGGTGAGAGGGTTAGATTATTATGGTCATACGGTCTTTGAAGTCGAAGCGGTGTCTGGTTTAGGGGCGCATAATATTTTAGCGGGTGGGGGTCATTATGAACACCTGGTGAAAGAATTAGGCGGACCTGATTTAGATGGCGTGGGTGTGGCCTTTGGTTTAGAACGGTTATTATCAGCCATTGACAGTGAGAAAATCAGTATTACCAAACCTGATCCACTTGATGCGTATATTGTTACCTTTGATTATAAAACCCATTTACATGGGGTCAGTGTTTTAGCTAAATTAAGAGATTTAGGGTATAAAGTCGATATCGACCACAATTTATCTAAATTTCAAAGTCAATTTAAAAAAGCACTTCAATCACAAGCTCGTTATATTATCATTATTGGAGAAGATGAATTAAAGAGTGAGATGTATCAAGTAAAAGATGTTAAAAAAGAAAAACAACAAACACTCAGTTTTGCTGAGTTGGTTAGAAAGTTAGGATAGTATGCATAACAATGAATTAAGACAATCACATGTTGGCCAACACGTCTCTTTACGAGGCTGGGTCAATCGACGACGTGATTTAGGTGGGTTAATCTTTGTTGATTTAAGAGATTATCATGGGATAACCCAGTTGGTTTTTAAGCCCGAAACAAAGCCCTATGAAGAAGCGCAACATTTAAAAGCGGAATACGTGATTCAAATTAAGGGTCATGTGCTTTTAAGAGAGTCTATTAATAAAGACCTGCCTACCGGTGAGGTTGAGGTTTTAGTCGAAGAACTTATCATCTTAAATGAAGCAGAACCGCTCCCTATTGGGGTAGGTTATCAAGATAATGCACTGGAAGAAACAAGATTAAAATATAGGTATTTGGATTTAAGAAAGCCACAACAACAACACTACATCATTAAACGTCATCAAATTACACAAGCGATTCGTGAAGTGTTATTAAATGAGGAGTTTTTTGAATTAGAAACACCCATATTAGGCAAATCAACCCCAGAAGGCGCTAGAGACTTTTTAGTACCCTCTAGGTTATATCATGGGTCTTATTATGCACTCCCACAATCCCCGCAACTCTATAAACAACTCTACATGGTTAGTGGGTTTTTAAAGTATTTCCAATTTGCGAAATGTTTTCGCGATGAAGATTTAAGATCGGATCGCCAACTTGAATTTACCCAAGTCGATATTGAGTGTTCTTTTGTTGATATGGACGATATTTTATCGCTTGGTGAGCGGATGATGAAGCATACCTTTAAAAAAGTTTTAAACATCGATTTAAACACACCGTTTTTAAGGATGTCTTATAAAGATGCAATTAAAAACTATGGTAGTGATAAACCAGATATCCGCTATGATCTAAAACTTGAAGATGCGAATTTAGAGCATATTCCTTTTTTAGAAGGTAAAGTGGTAAGAAAAATTACCCTACACGGTGTTGATCTAACTAGAAAAGAGATTGATGCACTTACACTTGAGGGTAAGAAAAACCACTTAGAAGGGTTGGCTTACTTAAAACAAGAAAACAATCAATTAAGTGGCTCTATTCGAAAATTCTTTGATGCATCGCCACTTGAAGATAACCAACTTGTCTTATACGGCTTTGGTGATACTTATGAATCGGTTTCTATTGGCTTAGGCGCCATAAGAAGAGCCCTTGCAAAACAATTAAACTTAATTGATGAGAACAAGTACGCCTTTTTATGGGTCGTTGATTTTCCATTACTGGAATACAACAAAGAAGAAGCACGCTATGTTGCAAGACATCACCCCTTTACGAGTGCAAAAACAAGCCTAGATGGCAATAAAGATGCTTTGCTTGCAAACGCGTATGATATGGTTTTAAATGGCTATGAACTAGGCGGTGGATCAATAAGAATTCATAATGCGAAAGAACAAGCCAAGATGTTTAAACTCTTAGGAATGAGTGAATCGGTTATTGAAAGTCAATTTGGCTTTTTAGTGGAAGCACTTAAATATGGCACACCACCACATGGTGGAATCGCGTTTGGTTTGGATAGAATTGTCATGTTGATGACTAACACAACCAATATTCGCGATGTCATTGCGTTTCCAAAAATTCAATCGGCTCGTGATTTAATGTTAAATGCGCCAAGTCAAGTGGATGTTAAACAACTAATTGAATTAGGTATTTATCATAAGAATAACGAATGATTGGTATAATAATACAATAAGGAGAGATTCTAATGAAAGAACTCTACATTGCTGGTGGCTGTTTTTGGGGGGTCCAAAAATATTATTCGCTACTAAAGGGTGTTATAAAAACAGAGTGTGGTTATGCCAATGGGAATTATGAAAACCCGACGTATAATGACCTACTTACGGGTAAAGCTAGCCATACGGAAGTGGTTCATGTCGTTTATGAGCCCACCATGTTATCACTAGAGGATATTTTAGATCATTTTTTACGGTTTGTTGATCCTTATTCCCTCAATCGACAAGGCAATGATATTGGCTTACAATACCGAAGTGGCCTTTATTATACAGACAATAAAGATAGATCACTTATTAAGGCCTATATCCGTGAGTTTGAACAACGTAGCGGTAGAAAAACGGTCATTGAAGTTGATGCCATAGAAAACTACTTTAAAGCCGAAGACAAACACCAACACTACTTAGATAAAAACCCGTTGGGTTATTGTCATGTGGATTTATCTCTAATCAAAGAAGAGGAAAAGAAATGAAACGAAAAGATTATATTTCTTGGGACCAATATTTTATGGGTGTGGCTTTATTATCAGCTAAACGGAGTAAAGATCCCAATACCCAAGTCGGGGCTTGTATTGTGAATACCGATAAACGGATTATTGGTATCGGCTATAATGGGTTTCCCCAAAAGTTAGATGATGACGTGTTCCCTTGGGAAAGAGAGGGGGTATTTTCTAATACCAAATACCCCTATGTTGTTCATGCGGAAATGAACGCTGTGTTAAATGCGACACAATCGTTAAAAGACGCCACCCTTTATGTGACGCTTTTTCCGTGTCATGACTGTGCCAAATTGTTGATACAAGCGGGTATCACAGAAATCGTATACTACAATGAACTTTACCAAAACACCGAAAGTGATATTGCCAGTAAACGGATGTTAGATGCCGCTAAAGTGCGTTATCGATTGTTTAATGATTTTAAACTATGATTAAATATTATTTTAAAAGATACAAGTTGATACTTTTACTACTCATGCCTATTTATATAGGCGTTTTCTTACTTTCAGTCATCCCTTCAAAGAAAAGTATTACCTTACCTGGGGGAATAAAACGAATTGAAAGTGAAATTATCATCCCTTCACACGTATCGAATGACTTTTATAGTGTTTATGTGATGAGTTATGACCGACCAACCTACCTACAAACCTATATGGCTTCATTGTCTCATGAAAATGACATTGAAACCTTAACCTATGTTCCTTCATTACAAGAATCGATAGCGAGTGGAACGTTGTTTAAGACATTGAGCTATACCAATGCCTTAATTACCGCTTATGAAGCGGCTTCTTTGGTGGATAATAACATTACTATTACGTATGATACGCTGGGTTATGTCGTTACCTATTCAAGCAGTTTATTACACATTAATGATGTCATTACCCACATCGATGGGGTAGCTGTCTTAGATAGAACGCAACAAGCAATCATCGATGATTTAAAAGCCAAAGACATTGTAACCTTTACGGTACTAAGAAATAAAGCGGTTAAAGACATAACCCTTACCAAACAACATGGTGTGTTTGGGATCATGTTTGAGCTGTTACGAGAGATTAAATCCGCAACACCACAATACACTTATACCCTTCAAGCACAAACGACTTATGGTCCTAGTGGTGGGTTACTTCAAGCATTGAGTATTTACAGCTCATTGTTGAACATCACCTTTGATAAGGTCATTGCGGGTACCGGTACGATGGAGGCTGATCACACGGTAGGTGCGATTGGTGGGGTCCAACAAAAGGTGTATACCGTTCAAGGGTATGTTGATCTCTTTTTGGTACCTGAAGTCAATTATGATGCTGCATTAGAAGCCTATAACACGTTAAAAAACCCAACCTTTAAACTCGAAAAAGTGAGGTCATTTCATCATGCGATCGCTCTACTTAACCCATAAATCACAATCACAAGCGTTTGAACATTATGTCAAAGATCGCTTGATCGGCAGTTTATTAAGTTTTATCATCGTGCTGCCACTGTTATTACTGTCACTTAATTTAGTTATCTTTATAAAATGGCTTAATTATGTTATTATTTTAATAGGGTTGGTACTTTATTTGATGATGGTTTTAGCTGACATCATCTATTATAAGTGGCTAGCTTCCAAACAAAACCTACCTTACCGACATATCGTTTATTATCATATGATACTTTATGGTATTGGTGTTGTTGTGTTGGTAGGTATGGCCATACTATTAAAGGGGTTCTTATTATGAAAACATTTTTAAATAAACATAAACACATGCTTTACGGCATCGCTATTATTGTCGGTACGCTGTTATTAGATATAACAACAAAGCTCTTATCTAATGCCTTTTTGCCTAAACAAACCGATCAGATAAATGAACCACCTTTAGCGGTAATTAAAGGTTTTTTCTATTTGGTAGAACACCATAACTATGGGGTGGCTTGGAGTAGTTTTGAAAACAATTTCGTTATCATCTATATGGTGCCTTTATTGGCGATTGGGTTGTTTGGCTATTTCTTTTTAAGTGTCCACTTTAAAGAGAAATTGTTTTATTCCATTTCAGTAAGTTTGATGATTTCTGGTACCTTAGGTAATTATATTGACCGTCTATTTAGAGGATACGTGGTTGATTTTTTATCGTTTCACTTTGGTAGTTATGTTTACCCAACCTTTAATATCGCTGATAGCTTATTGGTCGTTGGGGTCATCTTGTTTGTGGTGGATTTGTTATTTTTTGAACCCAAAAGAAAGGATACAACCGATGAAGCGCTTGATCAGTGAAGACAGTGATCGTCGCCTTGATGTGTTTTTAACCCAAGAATTAGGTCTACCTAGAAATCAAGTTAAAAAACTATTCACACAACACCAAGTGCTTGTTAATGAGGTGGTTGTTAAGCCAAGTTATAAGTTAAAAGAAGGGGATTATTTAACGGTTGATCAAACGATTGAACCGTTTAAATTGGTGCCAATGAACTTAAACTTAGAGATTGTCTATGAAGATGAAGCGATATTGGTATTAAATAAACCAAGTGGCTTACTCATTCATCCAAGTATTTCAAATCAAAGCGAGAGTGTTGTCAATCATTTATTGTATCACACCACACAGTTATCGGATTTAGGGGGTAGTGAACGACCTGGAATTGTCCACCGCTTAGATCAAGATACCAGTGGATTATTGGTTATTGCGAAAACAAATGAAGCGCATATCCATTTGGTTAATCAGTTTAAAGAGCGCCAAGTAAAAAAGGTGTATGAATGTATTACCTACGGGCCCTTTAAAGAAGATAAAGGCAGCATTATTGCCCCGATAACACGCGACAGTTCGCACATTAAAATGGCTGTGTCCCCTCAAGGTAAAGAAGCGATTACCCATTTTAAAGTGCTCAACCAAACCTCAGACTACGCCCATTTAGAAGTTGAGATTGTGACCGGGAGAACCCATCAAATTAGAGTACACTTAAGTTATATTAACCATCCCATTGTTGGGGATGGCTTATATGGGGCTAAAGATAAATCAGGTCAGTTGTTGCATGCGACAACCTTGGGTTTTTATCATCCCATTACCAATGAATGGATGACCTTTACCCAAGCCTTACCACCTTATTTTAAAGCAAGATTAACGGATTTAAACTTAAGTTAAGAGGCACCTTATGTATTATTTAACGCTTGGTTTTATTTTGATCAATCCCATCGTGATGTTGTTGGTAGGCATTAAGTTTTTAATCAAATGCCCTAAACAAACTCACAAAATTGCCTTTCATAGTCCGTATGCCCACCACAATCTATCGATGTGGCGTTATACCCATAAAGTAGCGTATCATGTGTGGATTCGGTTAGGATTGGTGTTAAGTGAAGGCAGCTTATTGGTCTTTGTGGTCTTATTTAGTGAAACCAGTGAAGACAGTCGGTTAATAGGGGGCAGTTTGCTTATCATGATGATGCAGTTGTTCATCAGTTATCTATCGATTCATTTTATTGAATTACACATTAAAAATGAGGTGCGTTCATGCTTAAATTAAGTATCGCTTGGTTAGTGTTACCAATCATGTATGTGATATGGGGACTTGTTTTGATTATTCACCCACCTAAGCGTAATGAATATGTCGGTTACCGTAGTCAACGTTCGAAACAATCCACCGATCATTGGGCTTATGCTCAAAAGTTAAGTGGCCTTTGGTTATGTGTTTTTGGTTTACTATTAAGTGGTGTTGTAGGCATTTTACTGTTTTTTATTGAATTAGAAACCTTATCTGTTTATTTAGTCGTCGGGGTATTGGCGGTTGAAATGATACCGATGGCGATCATTTATGGTCTCGTTGAACATCGACTTAAACGCTTTAAAGTCAGCTTTAAAGATAAAATTGATCCTGATGATATTTTATAAAAAAAAATAAGCACAACCGTGTGCTTATTCAATCGTTGGGATAATGTTGTTTTTCTTAATATTTCTAAAGTTAAGTTTGGTTATCGGCAATAAGGCTTGATAACCTTTTTCATTGTATATGCTGACCAGTTGTTCATCAACCTTTTTACCGGCACCTTTTTCTAGACGTCTACCGATGTATCTAGAAAACTGTTGCATTTTTGCTAAAAAGGCATACCGTGCGATGATACTTGCGGCCGCTACCGATAGGTGAATTGACTCAGCTTTCGTATAAAAAGAGATGTTTCGATACACTTTAGGTTCATCTTTTAAGTAGTTATAATAAATTCTTGGTGCACAAAACTGATCCACAATCACAGGCACCTCTTTTTCAACCTTTTGGGTTGTTAATAAGATTGCTTGATTGTGAAGGAAGGCTTTAATCTTGTTCATATTATAGCCACGTCTAACCATTTCATTGTATTTCTCAGGCTTTAAAATTAAGATAGAATGGGTTAGCAGTTTTGTTAGTTTTGGGGCTAGTTCGATAATCTTTTTATCGCTCATCGACTTTGAGTCTTTAACACCCATTAACTCTAACACTTCAATATCTTCCTTAGAAACATACGCACTACACACCACCACAGGGCCAAATAAATCGCCTGTACCAACTTCATCAGAACCTATGGCACTAAAATTCACTAAGCCAAGACGGGTTTTAATCCGTTTTAACTCACTTTCATAATTGCCTTGTAAGACTAAAGAACCGGTTTTATATATTAATATATTAACCCCATCTTTAACCGCCTTAAATTCTAGGTGTGCATTATCGTGTGTTGTTTCATATGCTAAATACATCTCTAAAAGCAACGTGACTTGATTTTTAGATAAACTCATTGAATAAGTATTCATATTATTAACCTCTTTTGTGCTATAATAATTATAACATAAAAATACAAAATTTGTAAGGGGAAATTTAATGAACTTCCATTTAGAGACATTAGAGTTTAATAAGATATTAAGCCAAATAACTAAATATAGTAAATCGTTTTCTGCCAAAGCAAGAATTGAATCCATCCACCCTTTAACGCATAAAGAATTAATTATAGAATCACAAAATAAAATTCTTGAATGTATGGAAGTATTAGTAAAAAGTGGGGATCTTAATTTAATTCATGACTATGACATTACAGATATTCTAAACTTAATTAAACATAAACGTCTATTAATGATTAAAGATATTCAATATCTAAGATTATTTTTGGTGATGAGTCAGCAAATTAAAACAAGAAGTTTAAATTTCATAAAAGAAAACATTACAATAAATGCCCTCCAACCTTATTTTGATCACATTACGACCTTTCGTGATTTGCTTGTTGAAATTGATTCTATTATTGATCCAGATGGGGTTGTTTTAGATAACGCCAGTGATACCTTATACAGACTAAGAAAAGAAAAAAGAAGACTAGAAGAAAAACGAAAAACCATTTTAAATGGTCTACTCCAAAAAAAAGCATCCATTTTAAATGAATCGTTACTCGTACTTAGAAATGACCGTTATTGTCTTCCGGTAAAAACAGAGTTTAAAAACCAAATTAAAGGGATTATTCATGATGTTTCTAGTAGTGGTACAACCACCTATATTGAACCTCAAGATGCGTATGAATTAACCACTTCGTTATTAAACTTAGGTTTTCAAGAACAAGAAGAAATTGAAAAAATCATTTATATCCTACTAGAAGAAATCTATCCTTTTTATGATGCGTTAATACTAAACTTAGAAACGTTTATTGAATTGGATGTCTATTTTAGTCTTGCCCATTACAGTTTGCTTTATAACATGGTAAAACCTCAAATCGGTGAGGATGTTTTCATCAAAGGCGCAAGACACCCACTCATTGATCAAGACGATGTGGTGGCTATTGATATTAAATTATCCGCTTTAAAGCCTATTCTTATGATCACTGGACCAAATACAGGCGGTAAAACGGTTGCCTTAAAGACTTTAGGCTTATTATCGATTATGAACCAATCTGGATTATTAATACCCGCTAAAGAAGCGAAAATGCGCTTATTTAGTGGCATTTATGCAGATATTGGCGATAAACAATCGATTGTTCAAAGTTTATCGACCTTTTCTAGTCATATGCTTAATATTAAACAGATTTTAGATAACGCCAAAAAAGCATCGCTTTTGTTATTTGATGAGCTTGGCAGTGGCACGGATCCTAAAGAAGGGGTTTCTTTGGCAAAAGCAATCACCGATTATGCCATAGAACAAAACATCTTTCTTGTCTTAACAACCCACTATAGTGAACTTAAAGTCTTTGCCTATGAAAACCCGTTAATTGAAAACGCGAGTGTCCGCTTTAACGATGAAACCCTAGAACCACTTTATACGATTGATTATGGAAGAAGTGGCGCATCAAATGCCTTAAAGATTGCCAAACGCCTAGGCATGAATCAAGTTATCTTAGATAAAGCACATAGTTATATTGAAGATACAAAAAGTGATGTGTCTAAAATCATTTTAGCTTTTGAAGAAAAACAGCGTCATTTAGATGAGCTTATTGAAAAAACAGATACACTGCAAACAGAGTTAACTACCAAATCAAAAACGTTAGACGAGGCTTTAAAGAAGTTAGAACTTGATAAAGTGCTTATTTTAGAAGATGCAAAAAAACAAAGTCAGCAACTTCTAAAACAACAACAACAAAAATTTCATGAGGCCCTTGAACAATTGAAAAACATTAAACAAGCCCATGAAGTTGCAAAACTGAAACATGAAGTCTCAAAACTAGGCATTAAAATAGAAGAACATTCCGATGAAAACTTTCAAATTGGTGATCAGGTCTATATTAAATCTTACGCCCAAAATGGAGAAATCATCGATATTAAAAAAGATGACTTCATCGTTAAGTTTGGTCATTTTGAACTAGCGTTTAAACAAACAGATCTACTCAAACAAAGCATTAAAAAGGCAAAAACCGCAAAGCGGCGTGAAAAGGAAACCTTTATTATGAAACAAGCCTCAAGTGAACTGGATTTAAGGGGGTATCGCGCCATTGATGTAAGGGATGCGTATTTAAAATTTATTGACGATGCCTTATTATCCAATTTAAAAGAGTTAAAAATCATTCATGGTTATGGTACCGGAGCTGTAAAAAAGGCACTCTATGACGAAATAAAAAAAGATGAAAACATTTCGTCTTACCGCTTTGGTGGCGAATATGAAGGGGCCAGTGGTGTAACGATTCTTACACTGAAGTAAAAGACAATCCCCCTTTAAATTAAGCGCCTTTTGGGGTATAATAGGAGTATGAATAAGGAGATGATGATATTGAAAAATTATGATGGTATGAATTTTGAAGCACATATTAAAGAAGGGGTTACTTTAGTTGATTTCTTTGCGACATGGTGTGGTCCTTGTAAAATGTTAGAACCACAACTCATCGAACTATCCAAAGAAAAAACAGATATTAACTATGTAAAAGTTGATATCGATCAACATCGAGAACTTGCCACACAAACCTACAATGTTAAAAGTGTGCCAACGCTTGTTTTATTTAAAGATGGCGTTGAAGTCTCTAGAAGATCTGGGTTTGCCCCTAAAGCAGACATTGCAAAATGGGTGTTACATCATCAATAAAAAAAGGCTTAATACCGCGGTATTAAGCTTTTATTTTAGAGTCTCATCTTCATTTTGAAATGGGGTAGGTTATCTTCATAATACCTACTACCATACTTCACTAAACCAAACGAAGCGTAATAATCAAGTAAGTATTCTTGGGCACCAATAATTAAGGTTTGATTAGGAAAGTGTTCTTTTAAATGTTTAATCGCTTCATTTAGTAATAAGCGCATGTAACCTTTATGCCTTACTAAAGGATCACTTACAACCCTACCTATCGCTAAAGCGTCTTTGTAGTAGGTGGTGGGTAGTATGCGTAAATAACTAACGACCTCATCATTTTCTTTAATGAAAAAATGTAGACTTTCATAATCGTAATTATCCAAATCCAAATACGCTTGACCTTGTTCCACAACAAACACTTTCGCTCGTAAACGAAGTATTTGGTATAATTCGGTTGTGGTAAGTTCAAAAAAACGCTTTTTAAACATCTAATCACCTAGATTATATTTTATATTATTTAACAATATTTTTCAATCAATGATATAATATTTTTAGGTGATTTTGTGGAAGGCATATATCTTGTTAATAAAACTAAAGGCATTACCAGCTATGATGTTGTTAGAGATTTTAAGAAAAAGACATCACTAAAGGTCGGTCACGCAGGGACATTAGATCCGTTTGCGGAAGGGTTATTGATTCTTTTAGTAGGTAGAGCGACAAAACTAAGCAATACCTTTTTAAATCAGTCTAAAACCTATGAAGGGGTGGTCTCTTTTGGAATTTCAACCGATACGTTTGATCCTACCGGTGAAGTAGTTAATAAATTAGAGAATTTTGAACTAACAGAAGAAGCAATCAATAACGCTATTAAGGCATTAAGTGGAGAAATAACACAAATACCTCCAAAATACTCTAGTATTAAACTAAAGGGGAAAAAGCTCTATGAATACGCAAGAGAAAACCGTGATGTATCGATTCCTTCTAGAAAGGTATTTGTAACCTTTTTAGATTATAAGCTAGAGGGTAGTGAACTTTATTTTAAAGTGGACGTATCCAAAGGAACCTATATTCGTAGTTTGGCCAATGATTTAGGTGAATACTTAGGTATTCCAAGCCATTTAAAGTCATTAAAAAGGCTTAGTAGTGGGCCATTTAAGTTAGATGATGCCAATCATGATCGTCCGTTTATGACGTTAAAAGATTACGCAAATAACTTAGAAAAGCTTGTGATCAAGCCTTACTTAGAAAAGTTGGTCTTAAACGGGGTTTATTTAGATGAAAGACAAACAAAAACAACAAACACCTTTAGTGTTTATAGTGAGAATAAGCGATTACTAGCGATTTATGAACCTTTTAATCATAAGTATAAACCATTAATTATATTTGGAGAACATAATGAAAGTATTGATTGATAATTACAACAACTTAAAAAACAAAGAACCCCTTACCATAGCGATTGGTAATTTTGATGGTGTTCATTTAGGGCATAAAACCTTGATTCATGAAGTGATGCACTATAATGATACTAAGTCTGCGGTCTTAACCTTTCATCCCCACCCACTAAAAGTATTAAGAGACGTTGAGTTTCAAGAGATTATGATACTATCTGAAAAGATCTATTACTTAAATGAAACAGGCTTAGATTATATGTTTGTTGCGCGCTTTGATGAGGCTTTTTATACACTTGGCGTGGATGAATTTATTTCATTTTTAAAACAAATTGGGGTTAAGCGGGTTGTTGTTGGCAGGGATTTTCGTTTTTCATACCATGCCAAAGGTTCCGTTCATGATTTAGAGAAACACTTTATTGTAGTGGTGATGGATGATTATAAAAAAGAAAGTATCCGTATTTCAACAACTTATATTAAAGACTTAATTTATGCCTCTAAATTAGAGGAGGCTAGGGCGTTACTGAGTAGGGACTACCAAATTACAGCTAAAGTGATTAAAGGCTCGCAAATCGGCCATACCCTAGGTTTTCCTACGGCAAATTTGTTATATGGACATTATGTTTTACCTAGAAATGGGGTTTATTATGTGAACGTGAAATATAAAGAAAAACTCTATAAAGGCGCTTTAAACATCGGTTATAATCCAAGTATCAATTACTCTACAAAGAAAAGGGTAGAGGTGCATTTACTCGATTTTAATGGAAACTTATACGATGAAGAATTAACAATTTATTTTAAAAAGTTCCTCAGGCCTGAATTAAAGTTTCACTCTAGGGAAGCTTTAATTGAACAATTGAAAACAGATGTTCAAATGATCAAAGAAGAACCATTTTAAGAGACATCATCCCTTATTTAATGATTCTCTAAATTTAAATACTTTAAATGCTTGATTTTATGATATAATGAGTTTAAAGAGGTGTAAATATGAAATTGATTATCGCAATTGTATCAAATGATGATGCCAACAAAGTCTCTAAAGGGCTTGTAAAAGAAAACTTTTTTGTAACAAAACTTGCAACAACAGGTGGGTTTTTAATGAGTGGTAATACCACGTTTTTAATTGGTACGAATGATGAGCGTGTTGTAGAGATTATTGAAATCATTGAAACGCACTCTAAAACCAGAAACAAACTCGTTCCTAATTCAATTATTAGTGAGTTTGGGATGTTTTCAAGTTTACCTGTAGAGGTTAAAGTTGGCGGTGCAACGGTGTTTGTACTACCAGTTGATCAATTTATAAAAGTTTAACTTGAATTTATAATTCATTTAAGATACAATATAAAAGGCGCCGACAAGGTTATGGATTTGTCAACCTTAACTTTAGTTGAGCGATTAAAGGAGATTATATGACTAAAGAAAGAAAATTAGAGATCATTGAAGCGTTTAGATTGGCGGAGGGGGATACGGGTTCTCCAGAAGTGCAAATTGCTTTATTAACTGAAGAGATTAACGATCTAAACAAACACTTAACGCTTCATAAACATGATTTTCATTCTAAAAGAGGCCTATTTCAAAAAATTGGAAAGCGTCGTAGACTTTTAGCTTATTTAAAGCAAAAAGACTTACAACGTTATGGTGCTTTATTAGAAAAATTAGGCTTAAGAGGCTAAAATGATAAATCCCCATTAGGTGGGATTTATTTTTTTGCTAAATAGGGATAAATAAGATATAATAGGTTAGATATATATAAAAAGAAGATATTAAAATATAAAATGAAGGAGATTTTTATATAATGCATGTATTTAAAAAAGTAGTCGCCAATCGAGAATTAAGAGTTGAAATTGGCGAGGTTGCAAAACAAGCCGATGCCAGTGCGATGATTTATTATGGGGATTCTGCGGTGTTATCGGTTGTGGTTTCTAGTGAAAACACAAGAAGTCAAGATTTTTTCCCCTTAATGGTTTTATACCAAGAAAAACTTTATGCCGCTGGTAAAATTCCAGGTGGCTTTTTAAGAAGAGAAGGTAGACCTTCTGAACATGAAACATTGACATCACGGTTAATTGATAGACCGCTTAGACCGCTCTTTCCTGAAGGGTTTAACGATGAGGTTCAAATTATTAATACCGTTTTATCAAGTGATCCAAAAGCAACACCAGAAATGACTAGTTTATTTGGCAGTAGTTTAGTGACCCATATTAGTGATATTCCTTTTAAAATGCCAGTTAGTGGGGTTGCGGTAGGTAGAATAAATGGTGAATTTATCCTAAATCCAACACTGGAACAATTTCAAGAAAGTGATTTAGAGTTATACGTCGCTGGAACAAAAGATGCGATAAACATGGTTGAAGCAGGCGCGAAGGAAGTCAGCGAAGAAGTTATGTTAGAAGCGTTATTATTTGGTCATGAAGCGATTAAAGAGTTGTGTGACTTTCAAGATGAAATTAAAAAGGCGATTGGTAAAGATAAACGAGAAGCAACACTTACCTTAACCGATCCAGATATTTTCGCTTTAGTTAAAAAAGAAGTCGGTTCTAAATTAATTGCCGCTGTTTCAACGAAAGAAAAACATGAAAGACAAGAAAAAGTCAATAAAATTAAAGATAGCGTCATTGAAAAGTTTGAACAAACCCATTTCTTTAATGAAATTGAAGGCAATCAAGTCTATGACTTTGAAACAAAACAAGTCTTTATTAAACACGTCAAGCAAGCGCTTGATCAATTAGAACAAGACGAAGTTAGACGCTTAATTACTGAAGAAAAAGTAAGACCTGATGGTAGAAAATTAGATGAAATTAGACCACTATCTAGTCGTGTTGATTTGCTCGCAAGAGCTCATGGTAGCGCGCTATTTACTCGTGGTCAAACCCAAAGTTTAGGTGTAACCACCTTAGGTAGTTTAGGTGAAAACCAAATCATCGATGGGCTAGATCCAAATGAAGATTCTAAACGCTTTATGTTCCATTATAACTTCCCACAATTCTCAGTTGGAGATACCGGTAGATATGGTTCACCTTCTAGAAGAGAAATTGGTCATGGGGCGTTAGCGGAACGTGCCTTACTTCAAGTGATTCCTGATGAAGAAACATTTCCCTACTCCATTCGAGTGGTTAGTGAAATATTAGAATCCAATGGCTCAAGTTCAATGGCGAGTGTTTGTTCAGGAACAATGAGTTTAATGGCCGCTGGTGTGCCAATTAAAGCACCTGTAGCTGGTATTGCGATGGGGTTAATTATGGATGGTAAAAACTATTCAATATTAACCGATATTCAAGGCTTAGAAGACTTCTTTGGCGATATGGACTTTAAAGTTGCCGGAACAAAAGAAGGGATTACTGCCCTACAAATGGATATTAAAATCGAAGGTATCACTAAAGATATCCTTCATGAAGCGCTCATGGAAGCGAAGAAGGGTAGGCTAAATATTTTATCGCATATGTTAAATACCATTCAAGAACCACGTAGTGATGTCTCTACGTATGCACCAAAAGTAGCGATGTTTAGAATTAAACCTGAACGCATTAAAGATGTGATTGGTGCGGGTGGTAAGATCATTACTCAAATCATTGAAGATTGTAACGATGTGAAGATTGATATTGAACAAGATGGTCGCGTCTTTGTGATGCACGCTGAGAGAGAGTGGATTAATAAAGCGGTAGAAATGATCGAACTTTTAGTTAAAGAAGTTGAACTTAACCAAATTTATGAAGGTAAGGTTATCCGCATTGAAAAATTCGGTGCCTTTGTGGAGTTATGGCCAGGAACCGAAGGGTTGGTCCATATTTCAAAACTCGCTAAAGAACGCGTAGAAACGGTTGAATCCGTTGTTTCTATAGGCGATGTGATTTTAGTTAAAGTTATTAAAATCGATGATAAAGGTAGAATTGATTTATCTAGAAAAGACGCACTTTAAATAATAAAAGCACTTTAAGTTTAAGGTGCTTTTTTTATTGATAATTGGTTTTTTAATTGAGAAATATGATGAAATCGCACAAGTACCTTACGCAGTTAATGCCGCAGGCACGAGGTTTGTATCCTATGACAATAGAAGATCAATCTTAGCTAAAGGATCCTACGTCAAGACACAAGGTTTGGCGGGATTAATGAACTGGGATCAATCGCACGACAATCAATTTGAATTGATTAAATATATGAGTGATGCCCTTAAATAAGTTGACATTTATTGATTTATACTATAAGATATATCCGTCAATAGAAGGTAACCGAGCCTTATAAGGTTAGGAAAGTCCATGCTAGCACTACCTGCGATGGTAGTAGTGTTTGTGCCTAGGGAAACAATAACCTAGGGTATCTTAGGATAACGGCGGAGTTCGCTCCATAAAGTGCCACAGAGACGATGAATGTGAAACGGGTAAACCCCACAAGCTAGTAACCCAAATTATGGTAGGGGCACGGATGAGAAAGAAATGAATTTACTCAGACGCTACGTTAAGTAGAGATAAATGGTTACACACGAAAGTGCACAGAACATGGCTTATGCATATTGATAAAAAAAAAGACGCTTAATCGCGTCTTATTTTTTTATTTTTTAATTAAAGTCCTGCGTTTTCAAATGCTTTGTGAATTAACTCAAAGTATGTTGCTGTTTTAACAGTAACACCTGAAAGTGCATCAATTAATGTTTCACCATCAACCGTTGCTCCACGTTCAGCAAGTGGTTTTAATTCGTTATTGTAGTTAGCAAGAACATATTTTTGAATTAAAGTAGCTTGTTCGTACCATTCTAATTCACATTTTTCATCAGCTACAACTACCCATTCTCCATCTTCAAATTTGTATTTAGGACCTACACCAGCCATAGCATAAGCTTCTTTAAGTTCATGTTTAGTTTGTGTATTCCATGCAAATTTATTTTCATTTTCTTCTTTGAATGTAGATTGTAATGTATCAATAACTAATGTTTTAGCTGCGCCTTCTTCAAGTGTTAATTCTACAGTGTAGAAATCAACAGTTTTACCATTGTCAGCTGCTTTGAAGACAACCACTTTACCAGCCTTAGCGTT
>CAYLVT010000012.1:0-27447 GCA_964387195.1 uncultured Acholeplasmataceae bacterium | reverse complement strand
TTAGCTTCCTAACATATGAAATAGTATCTAATGTGTTACGGGCAAATCTTGATATCGATTTAGTAATAATTAAGTTTATCTTTCCATCTAGCGCATCTTTAATCATTTTATTAAAGCCGACTCTCCTCTTAGTGCTTGTTCCAGTTATTCCACAAATTTTTTATCATAACATGAAATTTATATAATTAATCCTAAAATAAAATTATGCTTACACATGTTATAGCACTACCACTATCTATATTTTACTTATTTTTATATTTTTATTTCATTTAATATTAGCATATAAGTATTATTATAAGGTTCTCTCCTCTAAACTTAGAAAGTCTTTTTCTTTTGATAATTTATAACACACTTTAGTAATCGTGTAAATTGTTAATATATCGTGTAAATCGTAATGTAATCGTTAAATTGTAGTTATAGTTTTTTTATTTCTGTCTATTTAAAACGTTTATTTATCTAAGTCACAAGAATATAATTTTTAATTATTTCTGGCAGAAAGGACAAATCACCCTATCTACCAAACAAAAAAAGGCCTGATATATTTGTATCAAACCTATTCTATCAACTTGGTACCCGCGGCCGGACTCGAACCGGCATGCTTTAAGGGCGCTTGATTTTGAGTCAAGTTCGTATACCAATTTCGACACGCGGGCAAGTGACATCATGGTGATGTCATTTTAAGCTTTGTTTTTCTTTTCTTTGTTGATTCTGATCGCTTCTTCATACGTTTCTAAAGCCGCATTTACATAGGCTTCTTGAGAGTATTTTAAGACGCTTGTTACGGCGTTTTTTTGAAGGGTTGATAATAGTTCTTGATCATTTTTTAATTTAGTAATTAGTTTGGGTAGTTGATCATTTTCATAAAAGAATAGCCCATTGTGTCCATCTGTAACAACCGCTTCTAACACCGAGTCATATTTCACTAAAAGTGGCATCCCTGCAGCAAGTGCTTCAATGTAGGTTAAGCCTTGGGTTTCCGAGATGCTTGCATTTAAGAAACAATCACCTAATTGATAATATAAGCCAACCGTTTGCCATTCAACCATGCCTGTAAAAATGACTTTATTTTCTAAGTTGAATTTTTTTACAAGTTGTTTTAAGTTCTCCATGTAGGGTCCATCACCAACGATTAAAAACTTCATGTTTTCGTTGTCTGTTTTGGAAAAGCCTTCCACTAAAACATCAATCGATTTTTCCCCACTAATTCTACCTACGTATAAACAGACAAATTCATTGGCAATACCTAAACTACTTCTGAGTTTAAGAATTTCTTCCTCTTGATAAGTTGTCCGTTTGAACTTTTTAAGTGAAATACCGGTTGGTACAATTTTATAGTTCCCCTCAATGTCATAAGACTGCATTAAGTCTAGTATCTTTTTAGAAGGTACAATGGTGACTTCACTGGTGTTGACATAACGTTTAAGCATCTTCTTTAAGTTTTTCATGAAGGTATTTCGAAACAATCTGGTGATGTTTTTACCCACATAGTGAAGGTATTCTTCATACATAGTATGTGAGGTATAAACCATCGCTACATCCGTTTTACGTTTGTAGAGATAACCCAGTTTTCCTAGTGAAAATTCAGTGTGGATATGAATGACATCGAGTTTAGGTAGTTTTAATAACACCCTTACTAAGCGTCTCACACAGGGAACATATCTAAAAATCTTTAAGCCTTTCATTGGATAGGGAATCCCTCTAAAACGTTTGATATAGGGTTTATCGATATCGTATTCTTTGCTGCCTTTAGGTTTTGTTGTAATGACATAAACTTCATGGCCTTGCTCGATTAACCCTTCCACTAACATAAACAAGCTTGTGGTAACACCACTAATGAGTGGTTTGTATGCGTCTGTGAATATTCCTATTTTCATACTCTTCTGCTCCTTCTTTTAACATACCAATAAGCTAATAAACCTATCATTATACCAATATAGAAAGTAATAAATCGCCATAATAACATAGACCCTACAATAATACTGGAGCTCGCAAACGAGGTAAATAAAACCGTATACGCCCACTCTACCCCTCCAGAAGCGCCAGGTGTAGGTACCCATAGCATCATCGTTTGCGCAAAGGCACTCATCATAATAATGTATAAATACTCATTGATACCTACTTTAATACCCAGTGCGTAAAATAACACAATCGGGATGGCATTAAAAAGGGTTAAATCAAGTAGTCTTATTGCGGATGTACCTAATAAGACTCTTTTTCGTTTAAATAAAGATTTTGTTTCTTGTTGAAATTTATAGACAAACTCATCGGTCTTTGCCTCTAGGTTGGTCATTTTTGCATGAAAGGGTTTAATTTTACTAAGCAGTCTAAAAAACTTCTTTAATATATTTTTCACGCCATTAATCGTACTTACTAAGATAAAGAACACAAGCATTAACGTATTAATAATGTAGCCGATGACAATAATCCACATATAATTGCTTGCCGCCGCATAAATTCGGTTGAAAAATAAAATTAAGCCTACGGTTGAAAAAATCGTAAGTGTTACTTGATACACCATAAAGTTAGAAATGGTAATACTTGCCGATTCATCAACGCTTGCTCCAAATTTATTAAAATAATACGCTTGCATGGGCTGACTGCCTGATGAAAAAGGTGTAATCGCATTAAATAAATACTCAATACTACCTGTGGCGATGGTATCAAAGAAGTTTAACTTAGATTCTAAACCAGATTGTACAATGTAGTAGGTAAGTGAGGTTAATAAAACATGAACCACCATCATCACAATACCTAAAATGAAAAACAAAGGATTAGCTTTACCAATCACACTTAGTATTTCATTGATGTCATTTAAGCTAAAGATAACCACAAATAAGACAACAATAACTACGATTGAAAATAAAATATTGCCAATCAGCTTTCGTTTATTCATCTACATTTCATCCAAATATTCCATACCTAATAAGCGCATACCTTCATTTAAAACAACTCTTACGGCTTGAATAAGTAATAGGTTTGTGTTTTTAATTGTTTCATCTTCTACAATCACTTTATGAGCCCCATAAAATTGATTAAAGACAGACGCTAAGTTTAATAAATATCTACTTAGGACATGGGGTCCATTTTCTATAATGACTCGATCTAATATGAGCGAAAACTGTGAAAGTAAAAGTGTTAATTTATAATAAAGTTCATTGTCAAATAAACGAGCGTCTATTAAATCATTAAGGGTTTGTTGTTTTAACATAGAATAAATTCGAACGCTTGAATATTGTAAATAAGGTCCTGTTAAACCTTCAAAAGATAACATTTCTTCTAAATTAAAGTCAATGTCTAAGTTTCTATCGTTTTTAAGATCATTAAATATAATAGCCCCAACACCGATTTTTTTAGCGGTTAAATCTTTATTATCAAGATCAGGGTTTTTCTCTTCAATGGCCTTTTTAGCCATTAAAATGGCTTCTTGTAGCACATCGTATAGTTTAACCGTTTTACCACCACGTGTTGACATTTTTTTACCATCCATTAAAACTAAGCCAAAGTTAACATGGGTAATATCAAAATCATAACCCATGAGGCCACTTAAGCGTTTTAACTGAGTAAAATGAAGTTTTTGTTCATTCCCAACCACATATAACACCTTATCAAAATGATAATGATCATAACGAT
Source organism: uncultured Acholeplasmataceae bacterium (assembly GCA_964387195.1). GTDB lineage: Bacteria > Bacillota_I > Bacilli_A > Acholeplasmatales > UBA5453 > DUQU01. Next base: position 23,817 of record CAYLVT010000012.1, on the reverse strand, counting down.
ACATTAGCGCTGATAAATCACGGGTCATATAAAGGGTTGCCCCATCACTTCTTTGAATTAAGGCCGGTGGTATATCCTCACCAAGTCTTACAATAACAGCACCATCATCCACTTCTGTGAGCTCTTTTTGTTTGAGTTCATTGACGATGTTATCCATCTTATCATTGTAAAAAGCTTCACCATGATAACTATCAAAAGACACATTAAGCATCTCATACATTTTCATAAACTCTTTTAGCGATTCTTCTTTAAAATAAGACCATAGCTTATAAACTCTTTCATCGCCATCTTCTAATTGTTTAAAAGCTTTCCTAGCTTGATCGTCTAGTTCATCACTTTCGTGTTCATGGTATTTCACATAAAGACTTTGCAGGTAGTCAATTGGGTTTTCCCTTAACGCTTCTTCATTACCCCATAAATCAAAAGCGACAATCATTTTACCAAATTGCGTGCCCCAATCACCTAAGTGATTAATCCCAATTACTTGATAACCACGCTTTTGATAAATTTTGTATAAAGATGCGCCAATAACGGTACTTCTAAGATGACCAACACTAAAAGATTTGGCAATATTAGGGCTTGAATAATCAATACATACCACTCTTTTATTAGGGGCTAATGTAGCATATGTATCATCTTTAATGTGCTTTAAAACATTGATTGAATAGGCTTGTCTATCAAAATAAATATTTAAAAAACCACGATCAAAAACAACCTCTTTAATAAAGGGGTGTTTGATAATGGCTTTCATTTCATTGGCAACTTCAATGATTGGTTTATTGGTTTCTTTTGCTATTTTAAAAAGTGGTATGGCTAAGTCTGAAGAGACCCGTTTAGGTTCTTCGATGACAATAGAGTCATACATCTTTAGTTGGTTAAATAAGTCTTGTCGTATCGTTTGAAACATAATTATCCCCTTTGAGTAAAAAAGCACTTATTTGTGCTTTATTGTTTGCCTGCAACATCTAAAAAGAATCTTTGGATTTGCCCTGGAGCTTTTTCAGAATACTCACTATATTTGGTATCACTTCTATTAAATGTGATTGCACCATTATGGTAGTAAAGAAGTTGAGGTGTTTCTAATTCTTCTGCTGATAAAGCTTTTGCGAGAGCTGTTGCTTGATCAGCGGTTAGTTTTGTTGAATTTAAATAATAAATGGTTTTTACATTTTCATCTAATTTTGCATCTTTAAAATACGTATCATAATATTTCATTTCACCAATACATGCTTGACAATCTGGGTGTCCTATATAAAGCACAAAACTTTCTTTATTTTGTAGTTTCTTTTCATATGTTTTATAATTGATTTCCACAAAAACATGATCTTTCGCTAAATCAGCACCACGACTGTTATAAGCCGTTGTGATTCTTTGTTGTGCGGTTGGTGTCATTAAAACTAAAAATACGATAAATAAAACAATGATAACCCCCATTATCACAAATGGGAGGGGTTTAAGTTTAGGTTGAATCTTTCTATATCTTTTTGCCATGTAAATTACTCCTTTAAAATTACTATATTGATTATAACATACCCACTTTTTAAAAACAATTTAATTTAAATCATAATCTCCTAAATTGAAAGTTTAAGCATTTACAACAATAAAGCGGTAAAATGTCTAAAAGTTCATTATTTTTTTGACATGTGAAACCGATTACCTTATACTATAAGTAAGGTGATATATATGAAACTAAATATTTTATTTGCCTCAGCTGAGGTTGTTCCATTTTCAAAGACAGGAGGCCTTGCTGATGTAGCAGGTGCACTGCCAAAAAAAATCGCAAAAGAGCACAATATTGTTGTGATAACCCCACTTTATAAAGATATCAATATTGGATTATACAATCCTAAAGATTTAGGAAAACGTAAAATAACGATGGGTACGATAACAACGACCGTTTCTTATGTGGGTGTTACTTTAAATAATGTTGATTATGTTTTTGTCAGTCATCCTTACTTTTTAAGGGATAGTTACTATGGTTATTTGGATGATAATGAACGCTTTATGTTATTTAATTTTGCTATTTTAGAGTATATTAATTTAACTAAAAGGGAAATGCAAATCATTCATATAAATGACTGGCAAACCGCCCTAGTACCTTATTTGCTTGATGTTTCATATCGTCACTTACCACTCTTTAAAAATACTAAGACACTCTTATCAATTCACAATCTACAATATCAAGGTTCGTTTGACAAACAAACCTTTACCTTAACAAATAAACCTTTTGATTATACGTATATTCACTTTGATCGTTTTAACTTTTTAAAAAGTGGGATTATGACCGCTAACTATATTAATACCGTAAGTGAAACGTATAAACATGAAATACAAACAGAGTATTTTGGTCACACCTTAGATGGTACACTTCTAACGAGACAAAAAGACTTATTTGGTATTTTAAACGGGATTGATTATACCATTTATAATCCAGAAACAGATCCTCACATTGCCTTTAAGTACAACAAAAACAAATTTGTTTCAGGAAAAAGAGAAAATAAAGCATCCCTATTAAAAGAATTAAAACTAGATAATGTTACTTCTATTCCCTTAGTGGGACATATTGGAAGACTTGCTTCACAAAAAGGCATTGATCTTATGATGGCCACTTTAGAAGAGGCAATCACTGCTTCTAACGCAAATTATGTGTTTTTAGGTAGTGGTGAAGAAAAGTATGAACGTTTCTTAAAGGATTTAATGCATAAATACCCTCATAGGGTATATACCTATATTGGCTTTTCACATAGCTTAGCTCAAAAGATTTATGCTGCAAGTGATTTATTAATTATGCCTTCCTTATTTGAGCCTTGTGGCTTATCGCAAATGATCGCAATGCGTTATGGTTGTTTGCCTGTGGTGAGAGAGACCGGTGGTTTAAAAGATACCGTCATACCTTACAACAAATACACCAATGAAGGTAATGGCTTTTCATTTGCGAATTATAACGCCCACGAATTTAAAGACGCCTTATTAATGGGGATCCATCTTTACAACAATAACCAACATGTATTTAGATTGCTTCAAACACAAGCAATGAACAGTGATTTTTCGTTAACTGAAATGAGCAAAAACTATTTAGCACTATATTATAAATTACTAAGAAAGTAGGTAAATTATGGAAACACTAGCGTTGATTTTGGCAGGCGGAAAAGGAACACGCCTCGACTTATTGTCAGAAAAACGAAGCAAACCGGCGATGCCGTTTGCAGGGAAATTTAGAATTATTGACTTTACTCTGTCAAATTGTGTCAATTCAGGGATTTATGATATTGGTATATTAACCCAGTATCTACCTCTATCACTCAATGAGCATATCGGCTCAGGTAAACCTTGGGATTTAGATAGGCGTGATAGTGCCGTTACTTTACTTCAACCCCATAGTTTTTGGTATGAAGGTACCGCAGACGCTGTCCTTAAAAATATTCAGTTTGTTAAAAGGAGAAATCCTAAATACATCTTGATCTTATCAGGGGACCATATTTATAAAATGAACTATCGTAGGATGATTGAATTTCATGAAGAAAATAACGCTGATCTAACAATCGCAACCCAACAAGTTCCCATTGAAGAGGCAAGCCGTTATGGCATTATGAACACAATAGATAATAAAATCGTTGATTTTGAAGAAAAACCTAAAAACCCAAAGTCAAATCACGCTTCTATGGGCATCTATGTCTTTAAACCTGAGGTTTTATACCGTGCTTTAGAGGAGGTTAAAGAACCTGAACTGGATTTTGGTAAGCATATTATCCCTTACTTAATTAACGATAAAACCAAACGCGTCTATGCGTATAATTTTATCGGGTATTGGAAAGATGTTGGAACACTTGATTCTTATTTAGAAACATCCTTAGAACTGCTTCATGGTGGCCAAGAGGTTTTAAATTTATATGAAGATAAATGGAAAGTTTATACAAGAAGTGAGGAGTTACCCCCCGTTAGAATTGGTTTGGATGCCAAAATTCACAATGCGCTTATCTCTAATGGATCTATTATTGAAGGTACTGTCATAAATTCAATTCTTTCACCTGGTGTTTATGTTGGTAAAGGTGCCATTGTAAAAGATTCGGTCATCTTTAACAACACAATCATTTCAGATGGTGCATATGTTGAGAAAAGCATTATCGATAAGAAGGTTTATGTAGGTAAAAACTCTAAAGTTGGTTATGGTTCTGTTTATACAAGAAACATTGAAAAACCTGACTTGTTATATAGTGGCATTAACGTAATCGCAAAACATGGTGTTGTCCCTGATGATGTCACTGTGGAGCGAAATGTGAGAATATTTGATAAAGGTATTATCAAAGAAAAAGTAGTGAAAGCCGGTTCAACCATTATATAAAACACTAGACTATAAGCCATCTCGCTTATAGTCTTTTTTTATTACTCATTTCTAAAGGATAGGATTATTTTTTGTATTTTAGTGCTAAGTTACCTATAATAGAGGTGTATTAAAAACACATCGATTGATTAGAAAAGAGTTGAGTACTTATGAAGTTAGAAAACATCAATATTGTCTTAGAAAATGACATTGTATTTGGGAGTATTGAATTTAAGGAAACCATCACTAAAATAAATATAAAAAGCGCTTATAAGCGCGGTTTTCCAATTTTAACTCCTGGTTTTATTGATAGTCATATTCATGGGAGTCATTCGTTTGATGTCTTAGATGGCACTAGCCATGCGATTGAAGGTATTTCCCTGTCTTTAGTTAAAGAAGGCACTACTTCTTACTTACCAACACCGATGACACAAAGCAATGAAGTGATTATAAAGAGTTTAAAAAGTATCAGTGACTACTACACTAAACAAAACCCAATGGGGGCCCAAATTGTCGGTATTCACTTAGAAGGTCCGTTTATTAATGTAGAGGCGAGGGGGGCTCAGCCAAAAGAATATATTACACCCCCAAACCTTAAGGTATTTAAACGCTTTGAAGAGGCCAGTAAGCATTTAATCAAAAAGGTAAGTTTAGCGCCCGAACTTGATGGTGCAAAAGCATTTATTCAATACCTCGTAGAGCGAAATATTCTGCCTTCTATTGCCCATACTAAAGCGTCTTATGATGTGGCCTTAGAAGCGTTTCATTTAGGTGTAAATTCGTTGACACACACTTACAATGCGATGAGTCCCATTCATCACCGTGATATTGGGGTTGTAGGACTAGGGTATACAAAAAATGTAATGTGTGAACTCATCTATGATAAGATTCATGTCTCACCACACGCAGCCAAATTATTAATCAAAAACGCAACGACAAATCGAGTAATGCTCATTACCGATTCGATGAGGCATAAGGGATTAGAAGATGGCATTAGTGAATTAGGTGGACAAAAAGTTATTGTTAAACATGGTGAAGCAAGGCTTGAAAATGGCAGTTTAGCGGGTTCAATTTTAAAAATGATCGATGGGTATAAAAACTTAAAAGAGTTAGGTTATAATTATGTCCAATTAGCGAAAATGACCGCTACAAATGCCGCACAACACTTTAACTTAAAAGACCGAGGGTCTCTTAAAGCTGGGCTTAGAAGCGACTTTGTGTTACTGAGTTCTTCCCATGAAATCCTAAAGACCTACGTGAATGGACTATTGGTTTATTCTGCCTAAGTAAGACACCCCTTTATTATCATTTTTAAGGACTACAAAAATCGTTCATGTGATAATAAAATTAATTCGAAATGAGAAATATACATGAAAAAGATTTATTTAAGCTTGTTATTACTGGTTGGTTTGTTTACTTTAGCCTCATGTAGTGGTAAAAAGGAAGTTAACGTAACGTATCAAGAAGCCAATCAAATGTTAGAGTCTGTTAACTCTGAAGAGATGTTAGAAGACGTATTTTCACTCAAAGGAAACTTTAAATTAGACGTTCAAAACACCATGAAAATAGGTGAGGAGGAAACAACAACTACGGTTAAAGGAAGCGGTTCTGTAGAACTATACATTAAAGCAACAACGTTTGAAGAGTTTTATGTTGTTGGTAAGTTAAATCTTGATGTTGAATCAACTGAAGATGATAAAACTACTTCTAATAAACTAAACGGTAACTTATATATTATTAAAGACACCTTGTATTTAGATGGTACTTTAAAATCTAAAGTCACAACAAATGGCGCTACCAATGAATCAAACACGACCATAAAAATGAAGCAATCTGAGGTAGTAACAAAAGAAGATTTTGATGCCCTAAAAGAGTCCTTTTCTACGGAAGGCTCGCCCATTAATCCAAAACTCACAAGCGAATCAGAATTTAAGTTGTACAAAGTAAGTGGTGGTCACTTATTAGAAACAGAGCTAAGTCTTGATGAATTATTTGGCTTTATAGGGTTTATTAGTGGTGGCGTTGGTGATGCAATGGAAGGTATGAAAGAAACAGGTGAGAACCTATTAACTTTAGGTATTACATTTAGTGATGTCATTCATAAGATTGAACTCAATGTCAAACTAAATTTAGAAATCGATATGCCAAGTGATTTTATTTCCGTAAAGGGTAGTTATCATATTGAAGGTAACCTTTCCATCTCAACAAAATCTAAAGCACCTACGATGCCTAATATGGATACACTAAATAGTTATCCTGAAGGTACATTAGACGACATTAATCCACTAAGTCCTTAAATTAAGCATGAAAAAAGCTGTTCAGTTGAACAGCTTTTTTTTATCTTTGTGTTGCGAAAAAGAATACCGCAATCGTTCTAGGGCCTGAGTGCGCGCCAATGACTGGACCGATATAGTTTACCAATGTGACTTTTAAATCTAACCCCAGTGCCTCAATCTTTTCTTTAACTAATAAAGCCGCCTCTTCATCATCACCATGTGAAATGAAGACGTCCTTAGGTAGATTTGGATCATGGGTTTCTTTAACTTTATCTACTAATGCTTGAAGCGCACGTTTTCTACCGCGTGCTTTTTCCATTGGAATTAACCTACCCTCAATATCCACATGTAAAATGGGTTTAATTGATAAAATAGAACCAATTAGTGCGCTCGCACCGCCTAAACGTCCACCACGCTTTAAAAACATTAAATCATCTACTGTAAACCAGTGTGCTACATTAAGTTTAATGTCTTCGATATATTTATAAACCTCTTCAATGGTTTTTCCTTCTTTTTGTTTTAAGCCTGCTATATAAGCGATTAAGCCTTCACCTAGGGAAGCCGCTTTGGTGTCTAGTAAATAAACCTTTTGTTTATGATCTTTAAATGATTCAACCGCAATTCTTGCGCTATTATATGTCCCTGATAACGCACTTGAAAAAGATAAGATTAATACATCTTTTCCTTTATCAAATTCCGCTTGAATAATCTCTTCAAACTCAGCTACGTTTAATTGTGATGTGGTTGCCACTTCACCATCACGAAGCATTTGATAAAAGTCTTTAACATCTAAGTTATGATAGTCTAAATAATTCACATACTCGCTACCCTTAACGTTAAACTTTAATGGTGCTAAAACAAAATCAAATTCTTTTCTTAATTGTTCTGTTAAATCAGAACTTGAGTTAATTACAATGGTATACATAAAAAAACCTCCCCTTTATTCATTAATAATAATGAAAATGCGTCAAATGTCAAAATTTAACGCATTTTTTATCTAATTATGTGAGTTTTACCGTTCTTTTGTTGTAAAGAATACCGCAATCGTTCCAGGCCCACCATGCGCCCCGATAACGGGTCCCATCATGTGTACTAAATCTACGTTTGTATTGAGTCTTTCTTCAAGTTCTTGAACAAACTTATTGGTCTCTTCGATACAATCACCATGTGAGATAAAGATCTTTTTAGAATAGGTTGGATCATAGAGATCAACCACTCTATCTTGAAGCACTTTTAATGATTTTTTTCTGCCTAAGACTTTGTTTCTAGGTTTTAAATCTCCATTGTCATCGGCTGAAATAATGGGTTTAATTTTCAAAGCTGAGCCGAGCCAAAAACTAAACTTACTAATTCGCCCACCCGCTTGAAGGTGTGATAAATCTTCGTGTGTAAAAATACACATTACATGATGTTTAAATGTATTTAAGTAGGCTTCGTTTTCTTCTAACGATTTACCTTCTTCTTTTAATCTAATGGCTTCATCAACAAGTAAGCCAATCCCTAAAGAACCACTAATCGAATTGACTAAAACAATCTTTCGATTAGGAAATTCTTCTTTTAGTTGTTCTTTGGCAATGTTTGCGCTATTAAAAGTACCCGATAAATTAGTGGATATGAGAATAGCTAAGATATCTTGATCATTTTCTAGTATTTTTTTAAAACTCTGATAAAACTCTTCAACATTGACCTGGGCTGTTTTTGCGTGTTCACCATCCCTAAGTCTTTGGTAAAAGGTTTCTGGAGACATGCTCTTAAAATCGAGTGTGTTGTCTAAATAATCTTCTCCAAAAGAAAATTTTAGTGGTAATACCGTTAGGTTGTGTTTAATCGCATATTCATTTGGTAAATCGCTTGCTGAATCTGTTACAATGACATAGTTCATAATAACTACCTCCTTTAGTGATGTGTCATATAATTCAATAATGTATTATATATGAAAATGTGTCTCTTTCCTATTAAAAAAGAGGTTTATGTTTTATTTACAACTTTTTCTTTGAGCAGTGGATCAAAAGTTTTAGTCTGTATCATCTTTATTTCTTCTTTATACGGTGGGTTTTGTTCAATGTAAGGGGATTCTAATATTTTAGGTATTTCTAAGAAATCTTCATGGTAAATGACTTTAAGTAAACTATCAAAGCCGATATGACCAAACCCTAAATTTTCATGACGATCCTTTCGACTTCCTTGTTCATTTTTAGAGTCATTAATGTGAAATACACTAATATAGTGTTTTCCAACGATTCTATCAAACTCATCAATAACACCCTCAAAATCGCTTTTAATATCATAACCACTATCGTGTGTATGACACGTATCAAAACAGACACTTACCCTAGACTTATCATGAATTAGTGCAATAATATCTCTTAACTCTTCAAACGTTCTTCCAATTTCATTACCTTTACCAGCCATCGTTTCTAAGGCAATCTTCACCGTTTTATCTTTAGTATTTTCAATAACCTTATTTAACCCTTCAGCGATCCAAATGATGGCTTGTTCTCTTGTTGAGCCTACGGCACTACCAGGATGCAAAACAATTTGATTAGCCCCCATTTCATGGGTCCTTTCAATCTCAGAGGTTAAAAAGTCAATCCCAAATTGACGTTTTATGATATCTGGATTTGCTAAATTCATAATATATGGCGCATGAACAATAACATGATTTAGATCAATGTTTTCTTGTTTCATTAACGTCTTTGCCTCATCAATACGCATTTGTGATAAGGGGCGTCTTCTTGTGTTTTGGGGTGCGCCTGTGTAAACCATGAGCGCATTTGCTTCATAGGATAAGGCTTCTTTAACTGAACCTAAATACATGTCATCGCCTTTCAATGACACATGTGAACCAATATAAATCATACTTTTTTTCCTTTCTTATATCTCACTTTATTTAATGCTTGTTTTACTTTTTGTTTGTTTTTCTTTTTATAGCCTGGGGTTACTCTTGTTGGTTTTTTAACACTTCTAATCGCTTGGAGTTCTTCTTTTGTTAAAAGTCTTTGTTTTCTTTGTCTTAAAATAAGTTCGTTATTTTTAATGGTGTATTCCTTAAACGCTATGCCGCGTTTTTTAAGTGATTCTATCTTTCGATGATCTTTATCTTCATAAAATAAATAGACATTCCCATGCATATTCATTCTTCCGGTTCTACCGCTTCGATGAATATAAAACTCCACTTTATAAGGCATATCATAATGAATGATGTGGCTAATACCTAAAAAGTCCATACCTCTACTTGAAATATCACTAGATAAAACGTATTGATACTTTAGATTATGTATTTCATCAACGATGGCTTTTCTTTGACGAATAGGCATTTTTGATGATAATTTGGTAATATTTAATCCTTTATCAAAGAGGGTTTCATATAAGGGATCGATATCTTCATTTTTACTAACAAAGATAAAACAAAGATAGGGGTTTAGTGTGTTGATTAAATCGAGTAAACGTTGCTCTTTTTCACCACGGTGATAAATTAAATGATGATCGATATTTAGTTCAATATCTCCTGTAACATCGATTTTATGAATGGTTTTAAAATACTTGTTTACCCAACTTAGTAAATTATTCGGTAAAGTGGCACTATAGATGTATGTTTGACCTTTCATATTCGATACCACTTGATCGAGTTGTTCAATAAAATCTAAATCAAACAACATATCCGCCTCATCTAATATGAGTGTAGTTGCTAGATGTGTTTTTAAGACGTTTTCTTTAACGGCTAAATCATACAACCTCCCTGGTGTAGTGATGGCTATTTTAGGTTGTTTATGTTCAAGGGATCTGATTTGTCTTTGTCGATCTTCGAGTGTTGAAAAAGCTTTATAATCCGAAAAATGCATCTCTTTTAACATTCTACCAACTTGAATAACCAATTCATTTGTAGGTACAATAATTAACGCTTGGATGATGTCTTCTTCACTTAAGTTTTCAATAATCGGTATTAAATAAGCGTGCGTTTTACCTGTCCCGGTGGGGCTAATAAAAATGGTGCTTTGCCTTTTATTGATCATTTCATAAGATTTTTCTTGAATTAAGGTAGGCGATAAAAAGCCTAGTTCTGTAATAATTTGTTGTAAAGTACGCATAAAATCACCATAAGTATTATACTAAAAATAGGTTTAAATTACCATTATTTAAGAATAACTATCCTAAATACGGTATAATAGCCTTGGTGATAAATATGATCGTAAATGATTTAAGACCAAGAGGGTATTGTCATGGTGTGGCACGGGCTTTAAGTATGGTTAAGAAAGCGATTTTAGATGATACACTTGATAAACCAATCTACATCTTAGGTCTGATTGTCCATAATAAAAAAATTAAAGAGGCGTTTATGCATTATGGTGTTATTTCCTTAGAAGGTAAAAACCGAATAGAAATGGCGCATAAAGTAGATAAGGGTACGGTTATTCTAACCGCACACGGTGTCTCACCAGAGGTTAAGAAAATCTTACACGATAAACAGATAAATTCCATTGATGCTACCTGTAGCGATGTTTATAAAGTGCATGAACATATTTTAGAACACTTAGAAACACATGAAGTGTTATACATTGGAAAACCGCTTCACCCTGAGGTTGAAGGGGTTTTAGGTTTGTCTAAAGAGATTACCTTAATCTCTTCACTCAATGAAGCAAAAGCGTATGTTAAGAAAACCAATAAACCCCTTTATATTACGAATCAAACCACCCTTTCACTTTATGATATTTTACCCATTGTAGAAGCGATAAAAGCATCTTATGAAGTAACGTTTGATAACGATATTTGCAAGGCCACTACAATGAGACAAGATGCGGTCATTAAACAACCTCCTTGTGATTTATTAATTGTCGTAGGTGATAATTTAAGTTCAAATACTGCCAAGTTAAAAGAGGTGAGTTTGTATCATCAAACACCTTCTTATCAAATCGAAACGATTAACGATATAAACCCAGAATGGTTTAAAGGTATTAATATAGTGAATGTCACAAGTGGTGCTTCTACACCTAAAGCGATTACTGAAGAAGTGATCCATTATTTAAAACAGTTTGAGTATAATAAAAAAGAAACGTGGCCTCACGTTTCTTCACTAACATATTTAGATATTTTAGGACCTTAGGGTCCTTATTTTATGCCTCAGCTTGGGCGATGATTGCGGCTGGGGTTTTTCTAAGTAAACTTATAACTGGTAATGTTCCAAAGATAATGTTAAAAGTATACATAAACAATACCGCAAGTATCATTTGAAGCGGGGTATATAAAACCATACTAAAGTTCGTTAATAAGTTATTATTAATAATAAAATACATGGTTCCTAAAAAGCCTAGTAAACTTGTTAAAGTGGTTAAAACAATCACTTCTACTAAGAATATCTTTATAATATCAATCCTTAAATTGATCAACTTCTTTATAGTTGAATAAGGTTCTTTCTTGTTTATAATCCTTTTTATGGATAATGTTGCCAAACCCTACACCTAAAAGGCGCAGTGTTTCGCCTTGATAAAACTCATAAAATAAATCATCATACGTTTGTTCTAGGAGGGTAATATCATCGGTTTCTTCGTGAAGCGATTTTGTTTTAGTGGTTGTTATAAAGGCATCGGTTCTAAATTTAATAAAGACACTTTTAGCCATTAAGTCTTCATCAATGAGCCGTTTGTAACATTCACTAAACAAAATATCAAGTTCTTGTTTTACAACATCGATATGATCAATATAGTTTGTTAAGGTGTTTTCTGTAGAAATGCTTTGCGGTATTTCATGTTTCTTAGTATCCACATAATCACTAGAGTCACCCAATAAATCTAGTTTATGTGAACGATAACTATTCTCACCGATTGTCTTTATTATAATCGATTTGTTCTCGACATTCATGAAATCCGCAACAAGATGTATCCCTATCTCATGAAGACGCTTTGATGTTTTTTTACCAATGCCATGAATTTGATTGACATTTAAGGGGTAAAGTCGTCTTTTAATATCCCTTTTTCTAAGGATTGTAATACCTAATGGTTTTTTAAAATCACTCGCTGTTTTAGCTAAAAAAAGGGTTGGGCCAATGCCAATACTACAAGGTAATTGAAGTTTTAAAAGCGTAGTTTGTATATCTTTAGCTAGTTTAAGTGGGTTTTTTGTATCAATAATATCTGTCACATCCATGTAAGCTTCATCGATTGATGCCTGGTAAATGTGATCGGTATAATTTTTTAAAGTATCCATAAATATTTTGGAATATTTAGCATATTCATGGTGTTTATTTGGAACAACAATCAAATTGGGGTATCTTTCATACGCCTCTTTTACGCTCATTGCACTATGAATACCATACTTTCTTGCGTTATAAGAGGCGGTGGTTAAAATACCACCTTTAAAGTAACTACTTCCACCAACCGCAAAAACCTTATTTTTTAAATAAGGATCTAAAATTATCTCAACGCTCGCAAAAAAAGCGTTCAGATCAATATGGAAAATAATTCGTGGTTTTTTCATTCATTTTTTCCTTTAAATATTTTTTTATTATGATATAATGTCTTTATCGAGGTGAAATTTATGAATAAAAAAGAAAAACCCATTAAAAATACAAAAGATAGTCCAAAACCAAATGCGATCCCAACATTTAAATCGCCTGCAAAAACAATGTGGGGGAAAATCATTATATTAGTCATTGTCGCAGCTATGCTTTTAATTCCAGTGATTACCTTAATCATCCTATCACTACAATAGCCAGTTGGCTATTTTTTTTTGCTCAATAGGCTCTTAGCGTGCATTATTGCACCTTCTGATAAGTTCGCACCACTTAACATATATGCGAGTTGATAAACGCGTTCATCGCCATTTAATAATGTAAGTGATGTATTCGTTCTAGCGTCTTTGGTGTATTTTGTAATGTGGTAATGCGTTTGTGCTAAAGCGGCTACTTGAGGTAAGTGCGTAATCGTAATCACTTGAATACTTTGAGATAACTTAGATAATAAATGAGATACCTTATGGGCCGCTTCACCAGAAATACCTAAATCAATCTCATCAAAGACAACCAGTTTTAGCTGATGTGCTTTAACATAGATGATTTTTAGTGCTAACATACTTCTACTTAACTCCCCACCGGATGCGACTTTATAAAAGGGGAGTAATGGTTCTCCTTCATTTAGAGAAATTAAAAACATCACTTCATCAATCCCTTTTTCAAGAAGCTCATCACTTTGTTTAAAATCAACTCTAAATTGACAATAATTAATCGACAAGTTGGTAATTAAGTTAATAAACTCCACCTCTAACTTCTTAGCCCATTTTTGGCGTGATTTTGATAATTCTAAAGCTTTAGAATATGCCTTATTAAAGGCGTTATCCTTATCTTTGGTTAACTTTTCTACATAAGCGTCATAATTTTCATATTTTAAGATCTCATCTTCTAGTGTAGTCATATAACAAATGAGTTCATTGTTGCTCATTTGATATTTGTTTTCTAGTTCTTTTAAAAAGAAATATCTTTCTTGTAGTGTATCTAATTCTAATAACGATAAATCTTTTAAGTAATCTAGTTCGTGATAAAGTTCATTCTTTACATCAATGACTTCATAATAAACACTCTCAATCCGTTCTTTTAATTGACTAAAGGTATCATTATACGTCTTTATCTGTTCTAGTGCTTTAAATGATTCATACAACACATTTTCTTCATCAATAAAATTCAAACCTTGATAGGCTTTATTTAATTCATCTAAAATATCTTTTTGATGCGTAAGGGTTTCTATTTTTATTTGCAGTTCTTTTAATTCATCCACTACTAAATTTGCTTTTTTTAGTTCATCATATTTATCCATCGATAATTCTAGTAATTCTTGATTGGATGAGGTTTGTTTTAAAGCGCGATTGAGTTTATTTAATGATTCAAGGTATTCATGTCTTAAAATGGTGTATTCATTTAATAAAGAACCGTCTACACCAACCTTATCAATCATCGTTAAACTGGTTTCAGGTTTTAAAAGTTCTAAGGTATCGTGTTGTTCATGAATATCACCAATTTTCATGCCAAGTTCTTTTAATTCATTTAGGGTGGAAGGTTTATTGTTTATCAAAATTTTATTTCTATCTTTTCTAGATATCCATCTTTCTATAAGTAAATCTTCATCATCAAACTTAAAAAAGGCTTGAATAAGAGCCTCATCTTCTTTATATCTAATTAAATCACTATCCGCACGCGCACCAAAGATGAGTTTTAAGGAATCGATGATTAAACTCTTGCCCGCACCGGTTTCACCGGTTAGGGCGGTTTGGTGTTTATCAAATGTAATCGTGATATCTTCGATAATAGCTAGATTTTTAATGATAAGTTTTTCTAACATCTTTTATACAAGAAAATATGTACTCTTGATTTCCTTTCTTACCTTTTAATACAGGTTTATAATTCATGACATAAATCGATAATTCTTCTAAAAAAGTTTGAAAAGAACGTAAGGCTTTTTCCACGATTTTTTGATCTTTAACAATGCCTTTTTTAACGTGTTCTTTACCAACTTCAAATTGTGGTTTAAATAGTAAAACATAGTGTTTTGCGTTGTGTTTTAAATGCTTGATAATGGGTTTAATGGATGTGAATGAAACGTCAATTAAACAAATATCTACTACTTCTGGGTTAACTGATAAGATATTTGTTCCCTCTTTTAATGTTATCCGTTTATCATGTCTTAGTCTATCAATCATTTGATTGATGCCAACATCATAAGCGTATATATGTTTAGCCCCATACGCTAAACTGCAATCACTAAAACCACCGGTAGAAGAACCAATATCTAAAATGGTTTTATCTTTAAAGTCCAAGTTAAAGGCTTCAATCGCTTCT
This sequence comes from uncultured Acholeplasmataceae bacterium, assembly GCA_964387195.1. Classification (GTDB taxonomy): domain Bacteria; phylum Bacillota_I; class Bacilli_A; order Acholeplasmatales; family UBA5453; genus DUQU01. The sequence goes on along the minus strand of CAYLVT010000012.1, from coordinate 8,399 downwards.
TCTAATTTCATCCCCGCTCTTGAGGCGTATTTTAGTGTCTCTAAAATAACAACATTGTCCGTTTCCTTAACAATATAGGCTGGTTTATCAATGATCTCTCCATTAATACGAACACTTTTTAATTTAATTAAATCATGTGCTTTACTTCTTGATATTTGAAGCGTTTCTTTAATGTATTGATCGAGTCTCATAAACTTTTAATCACACTGAGTAAGCTCTCTAAATCAAGGTTAGCATCCTTTTTATTTTCATGAATACTTCCTTGATTGATAATCTTATTATACGCACTCATCGAAATCACTTTATTATGATAATCAAAACGGTTTAAAAAGTCTAATACTTTTTGATACAAACTTCCACTTGCGTGGGTTTGTTCATAAACAATCAGTGTTTCATTGGTATGAACCACTTCTTTTAAGATTGCTTCATCAATGGGCCTAATATAGCGGGCATTAATCAGTGTAATGGATAAGTTATGTTTTTTTATCAACTCATAAATATCGTTAACAATAGGCCCATAGGCAATAATGGCATTTTTCCCTGTTGTGAGGATTTCCCATGAAGGTTTAATACAACCACTCTTTAGTTCCATAATGGGTGTGTTACCTCTAGGATATCGTATCACAAAGGGATTATTTTGTTCATAAGCATACTGAAGGATGCCATAGGCTTCATCCATATTTCTAGGCATCGTAACGATAATATTTGGCATACTTAAAAACATCGACACATCATATAATCCTTGATGTGTAGAGCCATCATCCCCAACAAATCCCGCTCTATCGATACCGATAATTACTTTTAAGTTGGGTCTTGCGATATCATTAAGAATTTGGTCATAGGCACGTTGTGAAAAGGTTGAGTAAAGAGGAAGGAAAACATTGACTTTATTGAGTGCAAGAGAAGCACTCATAACAGCTGCGTGTTCTTCTGCAATACCTACATCTAATAATCGGTGAGGGTATTTTAACTGGAAGTTAGAAAACTTAGCCCCAACCAACATCGCTGGCATCACAACAAAAATATCATGCTTATCCATCAATTTTTCGATGATGTAGCTGATCACTTCACTCCAACTAGGATTGCTTGATGTATGAATGGATTTACCGGTTTCTATATCAAATGGAGCAACACCATGATAAGAACCTTCAACATCATATTCCGCATAAGGATAGCCTAATCCTTTTTGCGTAATCACATGTAAGACGACACTTTTTTTAATTCTTTTGGCAAGTTCTAAAGAACGAATCACACGTTTAATGTTATTACCATCAATGGGTCCTAAATAAGTATAACCCATATCTTCAAAGATGTTTTTTCTTTGGAAAATAGCTTTAATCATCCGATTAATTCTATTAAAGATTTGCCATAAGAAGTTTGGCAGTATTTTATCAAAAACACGTCTAAAAAAGTAATGTGTTTTACTGCCTCTAAGTTTAGAAAACAAATTAGAAAAAGCACCCACACTTTTAGAAATGCTCATGCGATTGTCATTTAAGATAATAATCCCTTTATATTTACTATCACTACCTAATAAGTTTAGTGCCTCCATATTCGTACCATTGGTTATAGACGCATCCCCAACCACCGATATTACATGATGTTGTTGGTTTTTTAAATGATTGGCGTATAAATAGCCAACCATCGCACTAATGGATGTGCCTGCATGCCCTGATTCCCATTTATCATGAGGGGATTCTTTATACGATGTATAGCCTGATAAACCATCCTTTTGTCTTAAGGTATTAAACTGGTTTGCTCTACCGGTTAGTATTTTATGGGTGTATGCTTGATGCGAAACATCAAATAAAATACTGTCTTTTGGTGAATTAAAGACATAGTGTAAGCCAAGTGTTAACTCAACAACACCTAAATTAGAGGCCAAGTGACCGCCTGTTTTAGAAATATGCTCGACCAAAAAAGTCCTAATCTCTTTAGCTAGGGCTTTAAGTTCTTTTTCGGATAAGTCTTTTATAAATGAAGGATCTTTAATATCGGTGAGGTTCATTCTTCCACAACGATCAGTTTTTCAGCTTCTTTTAACAACTCATAACAAACTTTTGATAATTCCAATCCTTCATTGTAAAGTTTTACTGCTTCATCTAAAGCAATTTGTTTGTCTTCTAGCTTTTTTACAACCTCTTCTAGTTTTGTTAAAGCTTGTTCAAATGTGAGTTTTTCCATAGTTAATGCTCCTTTTTAATCACTTTTGATAAGATGTGACCATCTTTCAATTTTGTTTCTATTAAATCATCAACCAAAACATCTTCGATTGATGAAAGTCTTTGATTATCTTTTAGGGTAATCGAATAACCTAAATCCATTAGTTTAATCGGGTTTAAGTTCTTAAGCGCTTGAAGGTTCATGTTAAGTACATTATTGTCTAGTGTGAGTTTGGATTGATAATGATGGTTTAAATGTTTAACCAGTGTCTCAATGGATGTGTGTTTTTGTTTAAATAATGTGCTTAAATCTTTTGTTTTTAAATAGTTATCGTGTTTATCAATTTTATATTTAAAGGAATCAAGTAAAATGTGATAGTTTCTTTTTAGTTGATAGTGTTGTTCTTGAAGACGTTTATTGGATTCATTTAGTTTGTGACTTGGGGTTTCTTTTTCGAGTCTTTCATCTAAATGAATCAGTTTTAACTTCACTTCATTTAAATAGGTTTTCATCAATGTATTGACACTATAACGAAGTGAGTCAATATATTCTAATAAATTGTCTTTATCTGGTGTAGCTAGTTCTGCGGCAGCGGTAGGGGTTGGCGCTCGTAAGTCGGATACAAAATCTGCAATTGTAAAGTCTGTTTCATGGCCTACCGCTGAAATGATCGGAATTTTTGAATTATAAATCGCGTTGGCAACCACAACTTCATTAAACGCCCATAAATCTTCAATAGAGCCACCGCCACGTCCAACAATTAATACATCCACCGCTTGTTCATCGTTAGCATGATTGATTTGTTTGGCAATGGATTCTTTTGCATTTTCACCTTGAACAAGCGCAGGATAAATAATTACTTTTGTCAGTGGGTATCTTCTTTCAATGGTGTGCAAAATATCTTTAATCGCAGCCCCGGTAGGCGAGGTTATCACCCCAATGGCTTTTGGAAATCGTGGGATTTTTTGTTTTCTTGATGGATCAAAATACCCTTTTTCTTCCAATTCTTTTTTTAACTTTTCATACGCTAAATAAAGGGCCCCTATCCCATCTAATTCCATTTTATAAATGGAGATAGAATAACTACCTTGTGGTTCATATACGCTAATATTACCCGTTACTAAAACTTTATCACCTTCTTTGGGTGAAAAGTTTAGCGTTCTTGTGGCACTTGAAAACATGATTGCCCTTATGGAGGCGTATTCATCTTTTATTGAAAAGTAAAAATGACCACGACTGTGTTTGGTTAAGTTTGAGATTTCACCTCTTAACAACACCGTCTTTAAGTGTTCATCGTTTTCTAGTTTATATTTAATGTATTTTGTTAAGGCGGTTACGGTTAAATAAGTAGGGTTCATTTAATCAAGACTTTCTTTAATATTTTGAAGGAGCCTATTGTTAAACTTTCTTTGTTTATCATCAATATCACTGTAATCTTTTGTAAGTTCGATGGCTTCGTTGATAATAATCGCTTTTGGCGTATCGGTATACGCCATTTCATAGGTTGCAAGTCTTATAATGGCTCTATCTAAAAAAGATAAGCGTGATAAACTATAACGCTCCAATGCTTGTTCAATAATCGAATCGATTGAGTCGATGTTTAAAATAATGTCATTTAGAAATGGCAATTCATCATCCAAATTAGGTGTTTTCATTAAGTCATATTCGTATAACTTAAATATAACGGCTTGTCGTTGTTTTCTTCTTGTCATAAAATACCTCACACTAATTTTATCATATTAATGATAATAATTGTTGTGTTTTGTAAAGGATACCCTTTTTTCACTTAAATTATGTCTTAAAAAACAACTAAGTAAATAAAAAAACCGGAAAATCCGGTTTTAATTGCTTGCACGAATGGTTGCCCATGCGTCATCGATAAATGCCTTAGCGGTTGGAACGTATCTAAAGAGCTCATCATTTTCATGTTTTTCTACTTGATAGGCATCAATATAGTCGTATAAATCGCTGCCACTTTCTAACATTTCATTATACACATCTTTTCTAGGAGATTGATACATTATCTCAAGTGTGTTTTGTAAGGCATTGTCATAACTACTAATAAAGTTAATAAAGGCATAAACGGCATCAAGATCATTAACTTCTTTTGGAATAACAAACCCATCTACAAAGACGTTAGTTCCAACAGATGGGACAAAGTAGCCAAGTTTTTCTTGTTCACTTAATAAATAAACCGCATCACCAGAATAGGTAAGTGATAAATCAAAACGAGGTACTAGCATATCATCTAAAATCTCATCGGTTAAAAAGGTAATTGTTGAATTAGCGGTCATGTCTTTTAACCAGTTTTCAGCTTCTTTTAACTCAGCTTCATTGCTTGTGTTGGCACTATAACCTAAAGACTTTAATGCCACAAAGAACCCATCTCTAGACGAATCATACATAACCATGTTTAATTCTTTGTTTTTAAATATGTCCCACTGAGCCGCTTCAAGTTGCTCGAGTGTAACGGTTTCTTTATTATAAACAATACCTAAATTACCCCAGAAATAAGGCACCAAGTAATCAAGAAGCGGAAAATCGGCCTCAAGTTCTTGTAGTAATTCATTTAATACATCAGGAAAACTCGTATTTTTATTAAGATTAGGTATTTTAGACCAATCAATTTTTTGAATCATATCTTCTTTAATCATTTGTTCAGCCATATAATCACTAGGTAAATAAAGATCATATTTTTCTGTGCGTGCTTTTGTTAACGCAGCTTCATTTGAATCAAAGGTAATGATTTGCACCTTTTTACCTGTTTCTTTTTCAAAAGCACGAACAATTGCGGTATCAATATATCCACCAGGCATTAATATTTTTATGTCCGCTCTTTTACAAGCGGTTAACACCATTATAGATAATAGTGTAATTAGTAATAACGATATTTTCTTCATTTTTTTAGTCCCCTTTAACTTGTTTATTCGTTCTTATAAAATTGGCAATTACAACCGCTGTGATAATTAATATCATAATGGTTGATAATGCATTAATCGTTGGGTTAACACCACGTTTTAGGGTGTATAGGTAAATAGAGATGTTTGTTGTAGATCCTGCTGTAAAATAAGAGATTACAAAATCATCAAAGCTCATCGTAAATGAGATTGCTGCTGCTGCAAATACAGCTACTTTTATTTGTGGTAAAATCGCATGTCTTAGCGCTTGTAGAGGGGTTGCCCCTAAGTCTTGTGCCGCTTCTTGTAAACTTGGATCTAAGCTTCTAACTTTAGGATATACACTCAAGATAACATAAGGGACACAAAAGGCAATATGGGCAAGTAGCATCGTAAATAATCCCCTTTGAAGTTGAATTGATTGAAACAATAATAGTAGTCCAATCGCTGTAACAATTTCAGGGTTTACAATTGGGATATTATTAGCACTTAAAAGTGTGTTTCTTAACTTTCTTTTGTGCTTGGCAATTGCGATACTTGCGAATGTTCCAATAATCGTTGATATGATGGTCGCTAATATCGCAACCACAAAAGTAACAACGACTGCATTGATAATTTCTTGGCTTCTAAATAACTCTAAATACCACTTTAATGAAAAACTTGTAAAACGGGTTAAGCTTCTACTTTCATTAAATGAAAAGATAATCAAACTCGCAATCGGAATGTAACAAAACAATAACACAAGCCCGATAAATGTGTATCTGGAGATATGTTTAATAGTCTTCAAATTTCTCTACCTCCTTATTTTTATCCGCACGCTTGGTTATAAATACCATCAGCATAATAATCAATGATAAGATGATAGCGATAGCCGAACCATAACCCCAGTTACCCGCTTTTAAGAAACGATCTTCAATCAAACTACCAATTAAGTATTTTCCATTTCCTAAGATCTTTGGAATGACAATCGTTGTGGCTGCGGGTAGCAATACCATGGTTACACCTGATAATATGCCACCTACGGATAAGGGAAGTGTTACCTTTAAGAAGGTCTTTACATTATTTGCGCCCAAATCCGCACTCGCTTCATAAAGTAGTGGATCTATTTTAGATATCACCGTATATATTGGTAGCACCATAAATGGTAGATACACATACACCATACCTACAACAATCGCTAAATCCGTTCCTAATAGATTGGTATCAATCATATCAAATATTTGTTTCCAAGCCAATACTCTAATCAGCATATTAATCCACATTGGTGCAGTCACCAATAGGATCAATAAGGCTTGAACTTTCGGTGTTCTTCTTGCGATAACGTAAGCAAGTGGGTAACCTACAGCTAGCGTGACAAAGGTTGTAATAATGGCTAAAAAGATTGAGTTCCATAGCGTTTTTAAAAAGATTGGTTCTTTAAAAAACATCACAAAATAATCAAAGGTAAAACGGTAATATAAATTGTTGACTTTTTCCGTTACCGAATAGAATACAATTAATATAACTGGAATAACAATTAACACTGATAAGATAACATAATAAGGAATACCTAAGAAAGCCGCCACATTTGTTTTTCTTTTTTGTGCTTTTCTTTCTTGTTTAATAGGCTCTATTTTAAACATTACCATTTCTCCATGACATGGATGTCTTCTTTTTCAAATGTAATCGAGACCTCTTTACCTTCTGGTTGATAGTCTGTTGTATGAATAGTATAAATTCTCTCCTTAGCGACTACATCAATTTCATAGTGAACACCTTTAAACACAACACTATCAACAACCCCATCAATAAGCCCTTTTCCACGTTCTACAATATCTAAGTCTTCCGGTCTTAAAACAATATCTATGATTTCATTTCTCTTAAAACCATAATCCACACATTCATAGTCCTTATCATCCCAGGATACCAAATAATCATCTTTCATAATTCCTTCAATGATATTTGATTCCCCAATAAACTTAGCAACAAATGTATTAATGGGTTCATTATAAATATCTTCAGGATTGCCGACTTGTTGAATTTCTCCTTCATTCATGACAACAATCTTATCACTCATCGTTAAGGCCTCTTCTTGATCATGAGTTACATAGATAAATGTAATACCTGCGTTTCTTTGAATTTCTTTTAATTCGTATTGCATCTCTTGACGCAGTTTTAAATCCAGTGCGGCAAGCGGTTCATCTAATAATAGCACGCGCGGTTCATTAATTAATGCACGCGCGATCGCTACTCTTTGTTGTTGACCACCTGATAATTTATTTACACTTCTTCTTTCAAAGCCAACTAAACCAACCATATTTAAGTACTTCATTACTTTTTGATCAATTTCAGCTTCTTTTTCCGCTTTAGAACGTTTGTCTGTTTTATCTTTTTTAATCCGTAGCCCAAAAGCTACGTTTTCATAAACATCTAAATGAGGAAATAGCGCATAACGTTGAAATACGGTATTAAAGGGGCGTTTATGGGCGGGTATTTCTAGAATGTCGCGTTCGTTTAGCAATACTTTTCCACCAGAAGGAATTTCAAAACCACCAATAATTCTTAAGGTGGTTGTTTTACCACAACCACTTGGACCAAGCAATGTAACAAACTCATTTTCAAAAATCTCTAAGTCAATACCTTTTAAAACTACTTGATCACCAAAAGCCTTTGTCACATTGATTAGTTTTATTAGTGTGGTTTGCTCTGGATTATCTAAGTGATTTGAATCATTTTTTTTAATATCTTTATTCATAAACCCTCCCCGTTCTATGTTTAACATGATTAAACAAAAATATAAAGCAATGACTTAATAAAGCCATTGACTTGACTGATGTTGTTTAGTATAATTATACTGCAAGTAAGATTATATTAAACAAGTCAATACTATTATATAGTATGATTTATGAATGTCAACACATATATTTGCAAATAGTTAAATATTTGTGTATACTACTACTGCTTGGGGATGTTTATGGATTCGCCAGGATTATATTGACTATATAAGCATGCGTTGGTGGTGCAACTAAAAACACACGAGGTTTTCAAAATAACCGGAAACAATAATTTTGCTTTTGCAGCTTAAGAATAAGCAGCAACTTTACCTAGACCTTCTTACAGTTTAGACTAAAGTACAGTTGGTAAGATATATTTACTTCCTGCAGTCATAAGGATTTAAACGAATTAGTAGGACTCGTCATCGGATAATGTGTGCTTCCATGATCTTATGATTAAACAAAATGAAGTACTAAGCATGTAGAAAATGTAGTGCAGTCTAGTTTTGTACAGGGGTTCAAATCCCCTCATCTCCACCATATTGAAAGCATAGGTTTGATACAAAAGTGTCAAGCCTTTTTTATT
>CAYLVT010000011.1:0-28239 GCA_964387195.1 uncultured Acholeplasmataceae bacterium | reverse complement strand
AATTATATGTGCCTTCAGGGCACTGGGATCACTATCAAGATTCGATGTTTCCACCCATGGTTATGGGGGATGAAACCATTGTGATAAGACCGATGAATTGCCCACATCATATGTTGATATTTGGCCGTGAGATGCATTCATATAAAGACCTGCCGATTCGTATTGCGGAACTTGGGATGATGCATCGTTATGAAAAATCAGGTGCCTTATCTGGTTTACAGCGCGTTAGAGAAATGACATTAAATGATGCGCATATTTTTGTAAGACCCGATCAAATTAAAGAAGAGTTTAAACGGGTCGTTGATTTATTATTAGAAGTTTATAAAGACTTTAATATTACGGATTATACCTTTAGATTAAGTTATCGTGATAAATTAGATAAAGAAAAATACTTTGACGATGATACGATGTGGGATAACGCAGAAAGAGAATTAAAAGATGTGATGGACTCTATTGGCCTACCTTATAGTGAGGCGATTGGAGAAGCGGCGTTTTATGGACCTAAATTAGATGTTCAAGTGAAAACTGCGCTTGGCATGGAAGAGACATTATCCACCATTCAACTTGACTTTTTGCTACCCAGACGATTTGGCTTAACGTATGTTGGTGAAGATGGTAAAAATGATAAAATCCCCGTTGTGATACACCGTGGTATCGTAAGTACAATGGAGCGGTTTGTTGCCTATTTACTTGAAGAATATAAAGGGGTTTTCCCACTTTGGTTAGCGCCCACTCAAGCGGTCTTAATTCCCGTAAACTTAGACGCCCATAAAGCGCATGTCTTAAAGGTAAAAGAACAACTTGAAAAACATCATTTTAGAGTAAGCGTTGATTTAAGTGAAGAAACGCTAGGTAAAAAGATTAGATACCATCAAACAATGAAAATACCTTATCAACTGGTATTTGGTGATAATGAAGTATCAAATAACACAATCACATATAGAGAGTATGGTTCTAAAGTCCAACATACTATAAGTATGAATGAATTTATTAACCTATTACATGAAAGAATAGCTAGGAAAGATTAGGTGTGAAATGTTAGTAGTTAAAAATGCAAAAAAGAACTATGGTGATTTTACCGCTGTTCATAATTTATCGTTTAGCATTTCAAAAGGTGAAGTCTTTGGTTTACTAGGCACCAACGGTGCTGGTAAAACCACCACCTTTAAAATGATTATGGGTTTACTTGAACCAACGGAAGGTGAAATCACACTAAATGGTAAGCCGATTACCTATAAAGATGTTGATAAAATCGGTTATATGATTGAAGAACGCTCCTTACTACCTAGACTTAAGGTAAAAGAGTTAATTATCCATTATGGTAGGTTAAAAAACTTAGATGAACAAACCATCATCGAGCGGATGAGGTATTGGTTAAAACGGTTTAATATTGAAGATTATGAAGATAAAAAAATCAATACGCTATCTAAGGGAAATCAACAAAAGATTCAGTTTATTACCTCCATTATCAATAACCCAGAATTACTAATTTTAGACGAACCATTTTCTGGATTAGATCCGCTTAATACACTAAAGTTTGTCGAAGTGATTAGAGATTTTCAAAGTAAGGGTTCAATGATTATCTTTTCAACGCATCAAATCGATCATGTGGAGTCTTTCTGTGAAAACTTAATTGTTTTAGAAAAAGGCGAAGTCGTCTTAGAAGGGGAAATTCAAAACATAAAAAAAGAATATAAAAAGCATTCAATTTTAATTGTTGCAGACGACCTAGATATTTTAAAACTCAGAGCCATTGAAGGTGTGTATGATGTGGTGGTTGATGCCAACCAGTGGATTGTAAAAATTGAAGATGAATCCTATGTAAGCTTAGTCTTTGATTATGTCAAACAATTAAATAATGTTTTAAAATTTGATGTTGAACAAGCCAGATTATCTGAGATATTTATTGATAAGGTAGGTGATGTATATGAACAAGTTTAAATATTTATTTACCTACCAACTTAAAAAACGTATTTTATCGAAAGCCTTTTTAATTTCGAATGCGATTATTTTTGTAGTCTTAGTGTTGGTTACAAACATTAATAACATCGCTAGACAGTTTGAACCAAGCCAGGAAGGTGAAAGGATTTTAATCGTTGATGAAACCTCATTAAGTGCACTTGATGATCTAAATAGCATTTATAAGGAAAATTATCAAAATGGCGTGATTACCCATGGGGGGATATTTTTTGAAAAAGCAGACGCTTATGATGAATCCCTAAAGACACCAACGCTTATCTTAAAGATGGAAGGTGATCTATTAAAGGCAGACCTTCATAAGTTTAAACTCTCACAAACCAATACCCAAGTTTTAAGTTTAAGTGTGAGTCACTTAGCAAGACACTACTTTTTAAGTGATAAAACCGAAGAAGAAATTGGTTTAATTGAGGACTTTAATAATGTTGGTAGTCAAGCCTTAACCATTCATACGTTAGAAGAAGACACAAGGGTTAGAGAAATACTAAGTGTCTTTGCGATGTTTTTAAGTATTCCTATTTTTATGTTAATTATGATGGCGGTTCAGTTTGTGGGTGGGTCTATTGTTGAGGAGAAATCTTCTAAGGCAATTGAATACATTATTGCAAACGTAAGCCCACAACAACATTTCTTCGCCAAAATATTTACAAGCTTAATCGCCTTGGTATTACAGACTCTACTTATTTTAGCCTACGGGTTAGTTGGAACATTGGTCTCGGTATTAATCTTTAATACATCAAATAGTAGCGGCGCTGGTGATTTACTTACAAACGCTCTAGGTTTAGATATTGCAATTATTAATAGTTTAATCTCTTATCTACCACTTACAATCATTTATCTAATCTTATTTGGTGGATTTGGTGGACTATTATTAATGGTGATTATGGCTTTTGTTGCCTCTGTTTCTACCACAAATGAAGAATACCAACAATTCCAATCTCCCATGATGTTTATTATTTTGATTGGGTTTTATGGGGGAATGTTTGGAACGATGTTAGGTTCAGCCAATATCTTTATTAAAGTAATGGCTTATATTCCTTTATTTTCACCATTTATGGTGCCATCGCTTTATTTAGCGGGAAGCTTCATGTGGTGGGAAGCTTTAATTAGTTTAATCATTTTAGTTGCTTCTGTGATCTTTACCTATAAGTTAATTATGCCGATGTATAAACAATCCATTTTATCTTATGATACGGATAAGTTCATGAAGCGAGTTAAAAAAGCTTTTAAATCTAAAAATGCTTAAAAACTAAATAACTTATTGAAGTATATGTATAAAAAAAAGTATCTCATTTTGGGATACTTTTTCATATTATTGCATATAAAAGACATGTGATTTAATAATTATAATATATAAATAAATACAATAGTATATTATGTGATAACCTTAACTTTTAAAGCGTTATTTGGTATATTAAAGGTAATTAGAAACAACAAAAATAACATATTAGGAGGAACAATAGTTGAGAATAAAACCTATCATTTATGAGGATAAAATTAAGAAGCTATTAAGTGAATTACAAATTGATGCAAATAAAGACTATCAAATCGAATTTATAAAGCATAATGAAAATCATTTTAAAATCGTTAGAAATAACAATCATTTTTTGGTTTATTTTCAATCAGAAAATCAAATCTATGCTAGTCTTTTAACGATTTTACACCGTAACGATATCAATCAATATGAAGAAATATTTAAACCGACTTTTAAAAATACGGGCTTGATGTTAGATGTTGCTAGAAATGCTGTATTAAATAAAAAGACCATTAAAAAATATATTATGTTACTGGCGTTATTAGGCTATAACTACTTAGAAATTTATTTTGAGGATCTAATAGAAGTTGATGATGAACCTAAGTTTGGATACCTCCGTGGCAAGTATAGCCAAAAAGAATTAAAAGAATTAGATGATTTTGCCTATAGTTATGGTATCGAATTGGTGCCTGCGATACAAACCCTTGCCTATTTAAATCAGATTTTTAGACACAGAGAATATAGAGAAATTCTTGATATAAATGATATATTACTAGCCGAAAATGAAAGAACATATTTATTAATTGAAAATATGTTTAAAACCATTTCTAAAACGTTTCGCACTAAACATGTAAATATCGGAATGGATGAAGCCTGGGCTTTAGGTGTTGGTAATTATTTAAAGATAAATGGCTATAAAAATAGAGTTGATATTATGAAGACACATTTAAAGAAGGTAAATCAACTTTGCAAGAAATATCATTTAAAACCAAAAATGTGGGCGGATATGTTTTTCAATTTAACTGGTGCAAACTATCATCACCAAGTTGATATGATTCCTAAAGAAATCATTGACATTGTCCCAAAGGATATTGAACTTGTTTTTTGGGAATACTTCCATAAAAACAAAGAATATTATGATTTAAAGTATAAAAACATTAAACAAATGACTGATAATTATTCCTTTGCAGGTGGGGCAATAAAGTGGATTGGGTTTGCCCCTCATAATAGATGCACGATAACGGTGTTAAGGGAAGCGTTTAAGTCGGCTAAGGAAAACAATGTAGAGAACTTTTTAATCACAGCATGGGGAGATCATGGTGCTGAAGCCTCACATTTTTCGATTTTGCCTAGCTTAATTTATATGCAACATCTCAATTATAATAAAGATATTTTAGAATACTACAGCAAACTAATTACTAATTATGCCTTTGATGAATTATTAGAACTGGATAGTTTAAATATTTTATATGATCATCAAAACTACGTACCAACCAATCCAAATAAGTACCTACTTTATGAAGATTTATTATTAGGTGATCTTGATCAAACACCAAATCTGGATTATAACAATTATTATCTAAAGTATTATAATACCTTAAAAAACCTTTCAACACGACGTTCTCCTTATCGGTATTTATTTAACACTTTAGCAAGTCTTGCCAATATCTTAAAAGACAAGGCATCACTCAGTGTTATGATTTATCATAGCTATCACAAAAAAGATAAAACAGCATTAAAAGAGTATGCTTTAAAGATAGAGGAGATTATTAAAAACGTTAAACAATTTATTGAAGTATTTGAAACTCAGTGGCATGAAGAAAACAAGCCACATGGCTTTGAAATACAAAGTTATCGTTTAGGTGGTTTAATCGAAAGATTGAAATATATAATTAGGCGATTAAATGCGTATTTATCAAATGAAATTGATAATATACCTGAATTAGATGAAAGAAAACTCATGGACATAAAAAAAGAAACCAACGGGACATATTATCTAAATTTATTTGCCCATAATATTTCTCCAAATAGAATGTAGAAAGAGAGTGGTTGCTTTAATACATATCCCAAGCCTTTTTATAACCAATATGTTATAATATTTCTCGAGGTGTTAAATATGACAGATTATCAAACATTGAAATTAGAAATCGAAAAGTTAGTAGACCCAGGCTACAATAAACCACTCGGTGAAATCGATGGTGTTAAAAAACTAACGGTTGGACCTACAGGTGTTGTTGATGTAGAGATTGGGTTAAAACAATTAGGAACAAAAGATGAAATAGACTTTAAAATTGCATTAACGAAACTCGTTAAAATTGATTTAGGGTTTCCTGGTATAAAAATAACCTTTGTAAGAAACGAATTCGTTCCCAAAGGTGAAAAGCAAATCACCTATATAGGTATTGCAAGTGGTAAAGGTGGTGTGGGAAAATCTACATTCACAGCAAACCTTGCTTATGCGTTAACACGTTTAGGTAAAAAGGTTGGGATTATTGATGCCGATGTTTATGGGGCAACGATTGCCGACATTTATGGAATTGCGGATGAAAAACCCACTGGAACGAGTGAGGATCTAATGGTGCCACCTAGTGTATATGGTATAGAAATCATATCGACAGCATTTTTTGTTGAAGATGGTAAACCCGTTATGTGGAGAGGTCCTATGCTAGGAAAGCTATTAAACCATTACTTTTATGGCGTTGATTGGCATAAGGATACAGACTATGTGTTGGTTGATTTACCTCCAGGAACAGGAGATACCGCACTCGATATTAATAAATACGCCCCCCAAACTAAAATGATTATTATCACAACCCCTCATATTAATGCATCGCATGTCGCATTAAAAGCTGGCTTAGGTGCCGCACAAATTGGCCATGAACTCATTGGTGTTGTTGAGAATATGAGTTATTATTATAATGAATGTAGTAAGCAAAAAGAATACTTGTTTGGTGAAGGTGGCGGAGAAGTAGTTGCCCACCGATTAAGTGTCCCCTTACTAGGGCAAATACCATTAAATCAACCTGATGAAGGCTATTTATATGAAGCTGATGAAGAGGTTGGTAAGGTTTATGATGAGCTTGCCAAAACAGTTATTGAATTAATTTAGATTGCTTAGGCAATCTTTTTTAATGCAAAAACCGGTATTATTAATAAAAATAAAATGCTTGAAGATAAAATATTAGTTATAAAAATATGTATTTTTCTATTTACAACCTCCGATATTATGATATAATAAAGATAGGTGATGGATATGTTGAAAAGAAAGATAACAAATACATTAAATAAATGGTATGAAACACTAGATAAAGGCGTTTTATTTATTAAAGGCTCACGTGGTGTTGGTAAAAGTTTTATCATAGAACAATTTGCAAAGGCACACTATGATAATGTCATTACGATTAATTTTGAGGATAACCCATTATATAAGTCCATTTTTTCAGGATCATTAGACATGGGCAATTTAACAAAACAAATAACTTTAAAACTTCAAACCAATAAGTTAGTTCCTAATAAAACACTTATTTTCTTAGACGAAGTTCATTTATGCGAGCGCGCAAGAGATGCCGCACCTGTGTTTATGGAAGAAGGACGCTTTGATGTTATCATGGCAAGTTCTTTATATGGGGGCAATCAGTTAAAGTTCAACACAGACATTAGAGAAGATGAGCATTTAGTAGAAATGCATTCGCTTGATTTTGAAGAGTTTTTATGGGCAAATGGTGTTAGTGAACAAACCATTAGTGAAGTTGAGGCGCATTTTCATAATCAAAGTGCTATTCCAATTGCACTTCATGAAGAATTTTTAAATTTATTTAAAGAATATATGGTTGTTGGTGGAATGCCTGAGGTTGTTTATAACTTCATTCATAAGCATAACTTTAAAACCGTTATTAAACTTCAAAGAGCGATTCTTAGACAATATGAAAAAGATATTGATAAATTTCTTAAAAAAACCGATCGAAGAAAAGTTAGACAATGCTTAAACTCTCTACCCGCTCAACTTGTTAAAGAATATAAGAAATTTCAATATGGCGTCGTCGAGGAAAAAGGAAACGCAAGAAAATTTGAATCATCAATTCTTTGGCTTCATGATGCAGATATGATTCATATTTCATTTCAGTTAGA
Organism: uncultured Acholeplasmataceae bacterium; assembly: GCA_964387195.1. Taxonomy (GTDB): domain Bacteria; phylum Bacillota_I; class Bacilli_A; order Acholeplasmatales; family UBA5453; genus DUQU01. Next base: position 20,879 of record CAYLVT010000011.1, on the reverse strand, counting down.
AGACTTTAAGCTGCCACTAGCTAACAATGCACGCTATGATATTTTTAAAGTCTATTATAAAGATGTTGGCCTACTAACCGGTCAATTAGGGGCAATTGCACAACAAGAAATTATTGATTCCAACTTAAATGTATTTAATAGTGCTATCTTAGAAAGTGCAATTGCAGATTTGTTGATTAAACAAGGCCATCGATTGTATTATGTACAAAAAACAACAAATCTTTCCATGGAGTTTATGATAAGATATGAAAATGCCTTAACCGCTGTATCAGTCAATGATGCGGATAATACAAAAGCAAAAGCAATGGATTCTTTATTTGAAAATCACGATATTACAAAAGGTATTGAATTAACAGTAAATAATTTAGAAGTAAGAGGGAATCTCCTTAGATACCCACTATACTTAATTATGTTTTTATAGAAAGTAGCGATTTATTATGATTATTGATTGGTTATTAACCCTACCGATATGGTTGATTGCCTTACTTGCCGGTTTACTCACTTGGGGTATTACCGCATTAGGGGCAGCCCTTGTCTTCTTTTTTAAATCATTAAACAATAAAGCCTATGCGTTAATGTTAGGGTTTGCGAGTGGTGTGATGATTGCAGCTTCTGTCTGGAGTTTAATTATTCCAGCCCTCCATCACGCAGAAGTGCTTGGTTATATTCCCTGGTTGGTTGCCAGTGTTGGCATCATTCTTGGTGTGTTGTTTTTATATATCTTTGATAAGACACTACCTCACTTACACTTTGGTGAAGGTCATGAACCAGAAGGTCCCAAAACAAGTTGGTCGAGAATTAAGTTATTAATATTTTCAATTACACTGCATAACATTCCAGAAGGTTTAGCGGTTGGGGTAGCTATTGGGGCTGTTGGTGCTTTTATAAGAGATGGTGCTATGGTTGATGCTAGAACCGCTTTAATTGCGGCAATTGCGGTATCTATAGGTATAGGTATTCAAAACTTCCCAGAAGGCGCAGCGGTATCTATTCCATTAAGACAAGAAGGCATTTCTAGAAGAAAGTCATTCTTTTACGGTCAAGCTAGCGCACTTGTAGAACCATTGTTTGCGGTAATTGGTGCGGTATTGGTTCAATTTATGTTACCCATACTCCCCTACGCACTTGCATTTGCAGCGGGGGCGATGATCTTTGTTGTCGTAGAAGAATTAATCCCAGAAGCAAGAAACAGATCAACAGAAACAGGGGCACACTATTCAACGCTTGGTTTTACCCTAGGGTTTATTGTGATGATGATACTGGATGTTGCGCTTGGTTAATGCATGAAAAAAGTGAATTGTAAAAAAGATGAATGCATACTTGTAATTTGTAAAAAAATAGAGTATGATTGATAATAGTAAAAGTAAGGTCCTTTAACGGTTGACAGAGAGCAACAAAAGGTAAACAATCTTTTTTAACGAGATTAAAGGACGCCAATGGTGTCCTTTTTTGTTAAATGACCTACTTAAAGAAAGGGGTCTATTATGACAAAAAAAGTGGTCGGGTATTTACCAGACGAAAAACCAACAATCGTTAAGTCGTTATTATTTGCAGTCCAACAATTTTTAGTTATGTTACCTGCAACAGTTTTAGCAGCGTTATTGATGAAATTCAATATTCCAACTGCTATATTTGCCAGTGGTGTCGCAACTTTAGTGTTTTTATTAGTGACTAAAGGAAAGATACCACTTTATTTTGGATCAAGCTTCTCATACATTCCCGCTGTATCGATTATTGCAGCGAGTTATTATGCAAGTTTGGGTCAAGATATGAACAACGTCAGTTTGATTGCCAAAGAAATTATGGGACCAATCCAAGTAGCGATTGCACTAAGTGGTGTATTATCGGTTTTAGCTGGGTTAGTTGTAAAGTATTTTGGTCAAGAAAAAATGGAAAAAGTGTTACCAGCCCATGTCACAGGTCCTGTGGCAGCCATTATTGGTTTATCGCTAGCTGGTAGTGCCATTTCAAATGCATTTACCATAAATAGTGCAACCGGCATGTTAAACGCATCGAGCTTCTTCATCGCAAGCATTACACTATTATCGATTATTGGGTTTACCGTCTTTTTAAGAAAAGGCTTTATTGGTCAATTACCAATTTTATTAGGTATTGTTGTTGGTGTAGTGGCAGCTTTAATATTTGATCGAAGTTTATTCTCAGGTGCAAGTGGACACGATACAGGCTTAAAAATATTAAACTGGACCGTATTTACAACATTCCAAGGCGCAAACTGGGGTTATTTACCTGCGGCATTATTAGCGATCGTGCCGATTGCGCTCGTTACCATTCCAGAATCAACCGCTCACGTATACCAACTTGATTTATATGTAAATGAACTTGCGCAAAGAAAAGGTTTAGAAAAAGTGTATGACATTAAAGATAGACTTGGTGATAACTTAGTTGGTGATGGTGTTTGTGATGTGGTTGCCACATTCTTCGGTGGACCAGCAGGCACAAACTATGGTGAAAACATTAGTGCAAGCGCGGTAACAAGAGTGTTTTCAACCTGGGTATTTGCCTTAACAGCGTTATTAGCAATCTTGTTTGCATTTACACCACTTGCGGACTTTGCAAGTTTCCTTCCAGGACCGGTTACAAATGGTGCGGCGATTTATTTATTTGGTGTTATTGCTGCTCAAGGAATTACGTTGATGATTGAGAAAAAGGTCGATATGTTTAATCCTAAAAACTTAGCTATTATAGCAGTAATCTTCATCATTGGTTTAGGTGGCCATTACGCACTACCTAATGGTGGTTTCCCTTTATATAAAGTAGCTGGACAAATTGTCTACTTCCCAGCAATCGCAATCGCAGCTATTGTAGGTATTATCTTAAATGCAATCTTATCAATCCCAGAGTTAATCAATCACAGTAAATCCACAGAAGAATACACAGAAGACGTCGAAATTCAAACTGAATCTTAAACAAATAAAGCCACGTTTTGTGGCTTTTTTAATGTTTGTTTGTGGTATAATAGACGTGAGGTATTTTATGATTAGACAGGCAAACATGGATGATTTAAAAGACATCTTAATCATTATAAAACAAGCTCAACAACGGATGAAGAGGCTTGGTTTAAATCAATGGCAAAACAACTATCCAAATGAATCGATCATCGTAAAAGACATAGAAGGTGGTCATGTATATATTTATGAAGATACACATATTTTAGCAACCATGAGTGTCTTTGAACATGATCCAGTTTATGATAAGATTATAGGAAAATGGCTTAATGATAATGAATACTGTGTTATTCATAGGATTGCAGTTAGCGATGAAGCGGTCGGTTTAAACATTACGGATAAACTTTATAAATTTGTCTTAGAACATTTTAAAGTTAAAGATATCAGAATTGATACACATGAAGAAAATAGCGCCATGATTAAGTCACTTAAACGCAATCAGTTTATTTATGTCGGTATTGTTCATGTATTAACGGATCCTTACTCGAAGCGGTTAGCTTTTCATTTATCGGTATGAAATTTTTAGTCATCTTTATAAAATTTATTGGCATATGTATTGCCGTTATCGGTATTTATTTGTTCATCGTGTATAAAACAAATACATTATTGTTTGCCTTAGGACTATTTTTAAGTATGATTGGTTTAGTTATTAGCATCTTAGGCTTTATTTTAGAAATCGTTAAACCAAAATCAAAACAATTACCTAAGGTATATAAACACTTATGCCCGTTATGTCACCAATCGTATGATGTTAGTCAAATTTATTGTATAGAATGTGGTTACACATTTAAAAAGGAGGATATAGTATGACAATTTTAGTATCAGGTGGGCTTGGTTTTATTGGCTCACACACAGTTATTGAATTAATAGAAAGTGGTCATAAGGTTTTAATTGTAGATAACTTATCAAACAGTGATTTAGTTACCTTAAAACACTTAGAAGACCTCACCAACAAAACCATCCCTTTTTATTACATGGATGTAACAGAACCATGTATAGAGGCTATTTTTAAGACCCATCAAATTGATGGTATCATTCACTTTGCTGGATACAAGGCCGTTGGAGAAAGTGTGGAAAAACCACTGGAGTATTACCACAACAACTTAGTTTCAACCATGAATTTAGCTAAGTTTGCCCTTAAGTATCATGTGCCCAAGTTTATCTTCTCATCTAGTGCCACAGTTTATGGAGATCAACAATCACCAATGGATGAAACAATGCCAAAAGGGATAACAACAAACCCCTATGGTGAAACCAAGTCAATGAGTGAACGCATTTTACAAGATACCGCTAAAGTCAATGATGATTTTAATGTTGTCTTATTAAGATACTTTAATCCAATTGGTGCACACCAATCGGGTTTAATTGGTGAAAAGCCTAGTGGCATTCCCAATAATTTAATGCCTTATATTACCCAAACCGCAAAAGGTATTAGAGAAAAACTCTACGTTTTTGGCAATGATTATAATACTATAGATGGGACAGGTGTTAGAGACTATATTCATGTGGTTGATTTAGCTAAAGGCCATGTAAAAGCACTAGAATACGACCATAAAGGTGTTGAAGTGATTAACTTAGGTACGGGTAGGGGTACCTCAGTATTAGAAATTATTCATGCCTTTGAAAAGGTTAATAACATCAAAGTACCTTATGAAATTACAAATAGACGCCCAGGTGATATTGCCACAAGTTATGCGTGCGCAAAAAAGGCAAAAGAACTCTTAAACTTTGAAGCAAACTTAACGATAGAAGATATGGTTAGAGACGCTTGGCATTTTGAAAAGAATTTAAAATGATTGATTATAAAAACAATCTTATTAGTATTACAAACTCAATATTAGCCTATTACAATGTAAAACCTCATCATCACACCAATCCCATACTTGATCAAGTATTACGCCTAAATTATAAACACGTGATTGTGATTTTACTGGATGGCATGGGGATGAATATTTTAAATAATCTAGAGGAAGACACTTTATTAAGAAAAAACGTAAAAACGGCGCTATCCAGTGTTTTTCCGCCAACAACCGTTGCTGCAACCAATGCTTTTTTAGCTGGAAAAACACCGTATGAGACAGGCTTTTTAGGCTGGACGCAATACAATTTATTTGAAGATGTAACAGATACCATCTTCCTTAAAACGGACTATTATACTAATAAGCCTATTAACGATAATTTGTATGATCGGATGTTACCTTTAAACTTCTTAGAACAAATAAAAGAAAAGAATCCGAAACTCCATATTGAGTCAATCTTTCCCAAACCAATCAATCAAAGTAACTATGAAACCTTTGATGAACAATTAGATAGACTTTTAATGATTACAAAAGGTAATGAAAGTTTAACGTATTGTTATTACCATGAACCGGATACAACCATACATACAAATGGCATTCATGGCTTAAAGACAAAAGAAGTACTAAAAAAACTGAATGAATCTTTAACAGCCTTTAAAGAGTCTATCTCAGATGACGTACTAACAATAGTGGTTGCGGATCATGGTTTAGTCGATGTTAATTATTTGTACCTAGAAGATTATCAAGAAATCTATCAAACGTTTTACAGGCTACCTAGTATTGAATCACGAGCGATGAGTTTTTTTATAAAGCCCGATCAAACCAATCAGTTCTTAGAACTATTTAATACCCATTTTCAACCAGGTTTTAAACTCCTTACCAAACAAGAACTTTTAGAATCAAATCTATTAGGACAGGGTTTAAAACACCCACTCCTTGATTCATTTTTAGGTGAATATATCGCAATATCAACCTCCAATAAGGTTATTGCTATAAACCGAGAAGAAACACCATTTAAAGCCCATCATGCTGGGCTTACAGAAGATGAGTTAATGATTCCACTTATCATATTAAAATAAACATGTTATAATAAATTAGAAAGAAGGGGATAGATATGGCATGGCATGATGCATCAAAAATAGTCGGTGAACGCGTAATGGTTAAAAACGAAAAAGAAACTGGCGTTGTCACCAGAATCGATTATGAGAGAGACTTAGTTTATGTTCAATTCAAACGGATGAGAGAAGAAAGTTATCCGTTTCCAGAAGCGTTTGAACAAGGCTATTTAACCATGAGATTTTCCAAAAGATAATGAAAAAGATCATCTTATTGTTATTGGTTTTAACCTTAGGTTTAACAGCGTGTGAAAAACCAAAACCCAAACAAATAACAACCAATCAAATTTTATCATTTGAAGGCAGTTATTATGTTTATTTTCATTCAAATAATTGTCCTGCCTGTGTTTCTACCACAGACAAATTAACAAAATTAATTGAAAGTAGAAAAATAGAGTGCTATTTCTTTAACACGGATAAAGAATCCATCAATATCACAAATGATGTGAATTATTCAAACGTTGGCGTTTCTTTAGTTAAAGATATATACATTAGAGCCACCCCCACGCTACTTTATGTGGAAAATGGCGTAATCAAAGGACAATATGTTGGCTCAACAGAAATAAATAACGCATTAAAGTAAACGCAAATTGCGTTTATTTTTATAAAAAAAAGAACTTCATCAAAAGAAGTTCTAATTGTGTAATTTGGTACAGCCTCGGGGGATCGAACCCCGGACCCACAGATTAAGAGTCTGTTGCTCTGCCGACTGAGCTAAGGCTGCATAAACATGATAATAATATCATAGTTAACAATAAAATACAATCATTATTTAATAAAAAGAATAAGAGGTTTTATACAATGAAATTAATTATATTTGATTTAGATGGGACACTTTTAGATACCTTAAAAGATATTACAAATAGTGTAAACTATACACTTAAACACTTTAACCAACCACTAAAAACACAAGAAGAAATTAAATACTTCCTTGGCCAAGGCCCAAGATACTTACTTGAAAATGCTTTTGAAAAGATCGATGATTATGAAGCGGTCTTTAAAGTTTATGATCAACACTATAGCCTACATCAAAATGACTATACCAAACCATACGATGGTGTTTTAGAAACCCTTAATACCCTTAAAAAGATGGATCTATTATTAGCGGTATGTTCAAACAAACAAGACCATATCACAAAAGAACTGATTGAAACGTTGTTTCCTGGTATGTTTGATTTTGTCATAGGAACAAGTAAAAACTTTAAAAGAAAACCCTCTAGTGATATGTCAAACCATATTTTAAAATCACTAAGTATAGATAAAAAAGATGCACTTTATGTTGGTGATACGGAAACCGATATGAAAACCGCCTTAAACAGTGGTTTAAAAGCGGTTGCGGTAACCTATGGGTTTAGAAGTCGTAACGAACTTAGCCCTTATAAGCCTTATAAAATCATTGATCATCTCACCGAGTTAATAAAAATAGTCACCAAATAAGTGACTATTTTTTTTCAGGTGTTTTTAAAATAAAATACGTAATGAATAACCCACTTACCACAATACCTAACCCTAGTAATATTAGGGTAATTAACATAATATTGGAATTTTCTGAAGGTTTATTTGGTATACGTGGGGGAAGGTCAATCTTTTTACCGGTGATTTCTCCAAAGTGAAGTAGAAGGGATTGATTTTTATGAATTTCAATTTCTTCTTCACTATCATAAATTTGCGTATAATAATCAGGATAATTAGAAAATAAGACCCGCCAATCTAAGTATTTATCGTTTAATTTTCGTGCTTCTTCAGTATCAAGACCAACCGGTAAAACTAAGTTTTCATTCTTTAAGTTGTTATTATAGATAAGTAATAACTCAGGATATTGATTATCTAAGTTTGTAATTTGAATAGAAATTAACCCATCTGTTTGTTTATACAATACGCTTTTTTTAACATCACTATGCTTTTCAAACTTAAATGTTTTTTGCGTTTGTCTAAAGTGAATTAAATCTCTAAATGATTGATAGAATGTGCGTTGGGCTTCTGGGTAATCGTAAGTAAGCGTTGTATCATAATGACCAAACTCCTCACCCACCTTAATAATAGGTACCCCAAAGCTTAGAATATTCATAATGGAGGCTTGTTGGCGCTGTGTTCTTGTATAACTACTTAAATTTGGTAATAAATTAAAGGTTTGATTAATACTTGTGGTTTGAAATTGGATACTTGGTTCTTTTAAAAGGTAAGCTTTTAAATCAGAAGCTCCTGAATCAAAGAAGTTGTTATCAACTTTAAATCTTGGATCAACAACCCCGATTAAAGAAACACTGCGTAAACTGGTAGCATTGATCTTATTTACTTTATTAAAAGGATCACTACCAAACTCACCATAAATAATGTAGTTTGGTTTTTCTCTTTCAATGGCTGGATAAATCATATTCGCCCCATCAATTGTAAAGTGATTAAGCGGTGAGAGTTTAACACCCGCTAGGTTGTATTCCTTAGTGAGGTAGACAATCGATGATTTAATGTATTCATTGGCCATGTAGTGGTTGAAATTAAAGGTCGCTTTACCATCGGTTTTAAGGACTTCACCATCTTGGTGTTCATAATAATAGCCTGGCATTAATAATTCTAAAGATTCAATTATAGGCTTATGCACATCCAAATCATAGATGACGCCAATATCATGGTCGTTTAAGTTTTTAATCAATGTTTTTAATTCCGACATCGATGCAGGTGTATCATTAGACTTAATGCGGTAACGATTATCCACCGCTTTATAGGAGTATCTGGTGTCAAATAAATCACTAAACGCAACATGAGTAACCCCTAAGTCAACTAAGTGATTAATGCCTGTTTTAACGTTTGGATTAGATGGGAGTGTTGTGTTGGTTTTAGATAACGCATAAAAGGTGTTTGTATAAAGCCCATTTACCTTTTGACTTCCGGTCATTTGTGCGATACTTGACTCATAGATGACCGCATCAACATAAGTCCCTGAGAATGTCAGTTTGTGGTCTTTAAAGCCAGAAGGTGTCGCTTCAGATGGACTTACAATAATGCCTCTTGTGTTTGTGTCGTTTACATAATTGGCATGAGGGTCTATGATTTCATGTTCTACGCCATATCGTTTAAATGAATAGGTGTATTCTTTGTTTTTTAAATTGCCCGATAAATGAATTTGAAAAACCCCAAAACTACCTTCATTCATCGAATAGGTTTGTTTTTCACCAGCATCTGAATAAATATTAAGTGTCACTTCACTAAGAAGTGGCGCCCATAGTTTAAAGACGACATAGTTTGGCGTATAAGTAACGCCTAAATCATCGCCATAGTAATTATACTTACTTGTAAATGAGCCCTCACTATATAACCAATCATACCTCACATAATAATTACTAACTTCATTTTCTAAAAAATCGATTGATAAAACATATTCAAGCTTATAATCGATTTCATCGGTATTAAAGAAGTAAGTATTACCATGTTGTCTGATGTTTCTTACAGGAAGGGATTCACTACCTTGAAGTAGGCTAATTTTCGATAAATCACTAATTGGGTGAATCACTTTAAATGAAACAACAACATTATTAATAGTGTTTGTATCAAAAGCGGCATATAAAATGTCATTTTTAAGTTCTAAAGCCGTTTGATAAAACAACCCATTTCTTAAATAATACGTATAGTTAATGTCCTTTTTATACACTTCATCTAAGGTAAATAAAATGACTTGTTCATGGGTGGTTTCTATTTCTTCCTCGGTTGTTTTATAGGACAATTTAAGATTGGCATTGTTAAACCGAAATGAAGTCGTACTAAACTTAATCATGTTTAAATCATTGATGACTACCTCTTCACTATCAAAAGTAGATAAGGTTTCAAGTGTATCGGATTGGAATGTTAGTGTGACATCACTATAAGTGTTTAATAAAGGATCAAAGTAATAGATGTCTAAAGATTCAGTTTGAGCGTGCAAAAGTAAGCCTACAAATAAGCCAATACTTAACAAGATTAAACTCATACTAAGTTTTAAAACTCTCATCTATTAACACCTCTACCATATTTTACCATATCTTATTAACAATATATATAGTAGCCAATCTTTACATCGTTAAATTAAGCCTAACTCTTTTAAATGTATAACCTCGTTTTATGATATACTTATATTGAGGTGTTTAAGGATGCATAATAGTTATAAATGGTGGAAAGAAGCGATTGGATATCAAATCTATTTAAAAAGCTTTAAGGATTCTAATAACGATGGAATAGGGGATATTAACGGCATTAAAGAAAAATTACCCTACTTAAAAGAATTAGGTATTACCCTCCTTTGGATTTGTCCCTTTTATAAATCCCCCATGGATGATAATGGCTATGATGTTTCAGACTTTTATGATATTGATCCATCCTTTGGTACTCTAAAGGATATGAAAGCCTTAATTCAGGAAGCCAAACGACTTGATATAAAAATCATTGCAGATTTTGTGATGAATCAAACGAGTGATGAGCATCACTGGTTTGTTGAATCTAGAAAATCTAAAGATAACTCTTATAGAGATTACTACATTTGGGCTGATGGGAAAATGGTTGATGGTAAGGAAGTAGAACCGACTAATTGGGCCTCCTTTTTTGGTGGTTCCGCTTGGCAAAAAGATGATAAAACCAACCAATACTACATGAAAATCTTTTCTAAAAAAATGCCAGATTTAAACTACAGTAATCCCAAAGTCAGACAAGAGATGATGAATGTTGCTAGATTTTGGCTTGATTTAGGCATTGATGGTTTTAGAGTAGATGCGGTTGCACACATAGGTAGAAAAAAAGAGTTAATTGATTCTACATTAAACACCAACTCAAAATATAAGCCCGATTGGCGCATGTTTTCTAATTTACCAATTCTCTTTGATTATTTAAAAGAATTTAAAGAACAAGTCTATGATCATTATGATATTGTCACCATTGGCGAAGTAGGCGGAGGCGCTACCCCAAGTGAAGCGATCCGTTATTCTGGCTATGAAAATGGTTCAATGAACATGGTTTTTAACTTTGATCATTGTTGGAGTAATAACGTTTGGGATATGAAGAAAAAAGAACCGGTTGTTGTGGATTTATTAAACTTAAAGAAAAACTTTAATAAATGGCAAAGAGGGTTATTTAATAAAGCATGGACCCCACTTTATTGGTTAAATCATGACCATCCAAGACTCATTAGTCAATATGGCGATGAAAATCAGATTTACTTATCTGGAAGTATGCTAGGTAGCGCGCTTTATTTTATGTGGGGAACCCCTTTTGTTTATCAAGGTGAAGAGGTTGGGATGATAAATTATCCATTTAAAACGATTGATGATTTTAATGATGTTCAAGATAAAAATAACTACTACCTCAACAACATAGAACAAAGCCCTAATAAAGATACCTACATCTATTTAATGGGCATAAGAAGCCGTGATAACGCTAGAACGATTATGAGCTGGGATGATTCATTATACGCTGGGTTTTCTAGTGTGAAACCTTGGTTTAATGTATTACCTAATCACCATGAATACAATGTTAAACAAGCCATAAAAACAAAGAAAAGTATCTATCATCACTATAAACGTATTTTTTCACTAAGAAAACATCCAAGTTATAAAAAGACATTAGTTTATGGAACTTATCAACAACTATTACCGAGACATAAAGAGGTTTATGCCTATCTAAGGGCGCATGATAAAAAGATCTTAGTTGTGTGTAACTTCTTTAATAAAGAACAAACCATCCAAATAAGAGGATATAAAGTTAAAGCGGTTTTATTATCTAACTACGACAATCCCAAAACAACCTTAACAAGACTTACCTTAAGACCTTATGAAACCATCAGTTATTTAGTGGAGTGATAAACAAATGGAATATTTATATTTTATACCTACGGGGTTAGTTTTAATCATAGTGGTCCTTTTAATCGTTAGATTATCCATAAAAAGAAAAGAAAAAAACTTACTACAAGCTTTAGAAAAACTCGGTAAACTCACACCTAGTCATCATAAAGCCTATGACTATGATTTTTATATCAAAGATCAAATATTTAAATTAAAAGTTCTCTACCTAGGTCATTATAAAGAATTATCAATAAACTCAAAACAACATTGGCAATTAAAACCGTCTAATAAAATAAAATTAATACCTACCCAAGGTTTTGATACACTGGATGAACCAAAGATGTTAATTGTATATCCCCATCCAACAAAAATGGTTAAATACATTAACGAAAATGAAATTGTCTTTATAAAGCCCAATGAAAAGTGTTTTGATTTCTACATTTATACCGATCAACAACTAACCTATATTGAAAAACTATGAGTTATTTAGATGTAAAAGATTTATCGTTTAAATACCTTCAAAACCCGATATTTATAAGCGCTAATATGCGCTTGTTTGAAGGTGAACATATGGTTTTACTTGGTGAAAATGGTAGCGGTAAATCCACATTATTGAAACTACTGACAAAAGAACTCACCCCAGATGAAGGTAGTATTGTTTGGCTAAATAAACTAACACTTGGTTATCTAGATCAATACGCTACCCTAGATTTAAAACAAAGCGTTCGAAGTTATTTAATTGAAGTCTATGAAGACTTATTTATTAAAGAAGAACAGATGCTAAACCTTTATGAAGGCATCGCAAACAATACCTCTTTTGATGTAGAAAAAGACCTCCACATCGCTTCATCTATCCAAGATGAATTATTAGATAGTGATTTTTATAGAATCAAGTCAAGTTTAAGTAATGTTATTAATGGTCTTGGAATGGATGTGTCCATCTTAGATAAACCCATTGAAATCCTTTCTAGTGGTATGCGTGAAAAAGTCATCTTAGGTAAATGCCTATTAAAAGAAAGTGATGTCTTAATTCTAGATGAACCCACAAACTTCCTAGATGTAATGCATATCGAATGGCTAACAAAGTTTTTAAAAGCGTATCCTAAAACATTCATTGTCGTATCCCATGATGAGGCGTTTGTTAAAGACATTGCCGAAGTAGTGATTGCGATTGAAAACAAGACGTTAGTCAGGTATAAAGGCAATTATGATTTTTATTTAAATAACCGCCTACTAAAACAAACACAACATCTAAAAAACTATGAAGCTCAACAAAAAGAAATCAAACAAAAAGAGCAATTTATTCAAAAAAACATTGTAAGAGCAAGCACAACAAAACAAGCCCAAAGTGTTCGAAAGAAACTTATGAAAATGGATTTGATAGATAAACCTGTAGTTCCTAAAAGGCTTACTTTTTCATTTCCATATTCTAACTTTACATCCAAGGAAGTACTTAAAGTTAATGAACTGGTTATTGGCTATGATAAGCCACTTTTAAGAGTTAACTTTACAGTATATAAAAACCAAATTATTGTTATTACTGGCTATAATGGTATTGGTAAATCCACCTTTTTAAAGACGATTTTATATATGATAGAACCACTGGGTGGCAGTTTTATGTGGAATGAAAATATAGTGATCAATTATTTTCATCAAGATCAAGACCTAGAAGAAACACTCACGCCTTTTCAACATCTTTACTATCAAATGGATGTTGATGATCAGCGTGAAGTGTATGGTTTATTAAGTAGATATGGTATTACTTATGATCAAGCCAATCGCGCCCTTCATACCTTATCTGGTGGTCAACAAACCAAAACAAGACTTGCGATTATGAATCAAATAAAATCCAGTTGTTTAGTTTTAGATGAACCCACAAACCATTTAGATGCTGCCGCAAAAAAAGCACTTAAAAAAGCATTAAAAGAGTATGAGGGTACCATTATCTTAGTAACCCATGAAAAAGCGTTTTATCAAGATTTAGATGCCGTCGTTATTGATTTTGAAATTTTGCGATAACTTCAATTGTGTTATATCACATGTTTTGGAATCAATATATATAATCTCAAGATCCAAAAGCGGCTGGTGAGCCTTATGATCAAGGAAAACGATAATGAAAAGGAAATTCATCTTCCTTTTTTTCATAAAAAAAGAGGCCTAAGCCTCAAATGCATCGATGAGTTGAACTAAAGTATCATAGACTTCAGATTCTTTCACCTTTTTAACAATTTCACCTTTCATAAAGATAACCGCCTCCCCTTTACCACCAGCAACACCAATATCGGCGTGTTTTGCTTCACCAGGCCCATTTACTTTACAGCCCATTACAGCAACGGTTATGTTTTTATTAACATGAACTAAGTAGTCTTCAAGTTGTTTTGCAATGTCAATCATATCATATTGAATACGCCCGCATGTTGGACAACTTACTAAATTGGCAACGTTATCAATCAGTTTTAGGTTTTTTAATATTTCCTTAGCGGCACGAATTTCTATTTCAGGGGTATCTGTAAGTGATACTCTAATGGTTGATCCAATACCTTCATTTAAAACAATCCCTATACCCATCGCACTTTTAATCGATCCACTAAACGCAGTCCCTGCCTCAGTAACACCGATATGAAGTGGGTATGGAAATGTGTTACTCGCCAGTTTATACGCTTCAATCATCGTTTGCATATCGGTCGCTTTTAAGGATAAAACAATATCATAAAAGCCAAGAGATTCTAGTATATCAACATGATATTTCGCGGTTTTTACCATGTTTTCTGAGGTTGGAGGTAAATTATCCATCATTGAACCACTATTTACACCAATACGGATTGGGATGTTTTTCAATTTAGCTGCATCCACAACGAGTTTCACTTTATCAACGCTACCAATATTACCAGGGTTTAATCTCACTTTATCAACCCCTTGATTGATTGCTTCTAGTGCAAGTTTATAATCAAAATGAATATCCGCTATTAAGGGAATATCAATTTGACTTTTAATTAACCCTAGTACGGAGGCATCACGTTTGTTTAAAACAGCGACCCTCACCATTTCACAACCGGCATCACTTAAACGTTTGATTTGTGCAACGGTTGCCTCTACATCATAGGTTTGGGTGTTTGTCATAGATTGTATATATACTTTATTATTACCACCTAAAGTTAGATTACCAACTTTAACGGGTCTTGTATTTTCTCTCTTCATTTTTATCACCAAATTCATTATATCATGAAACAATAATTGTTTGTTTTAAATGACATAAAAGAGTATAATACTAATATTATCATTATATGAGGGGTTTTTATGCAGCACACATTAAAAGAGTTTGCCCAAGATGAAGTCTTAGCGTATCATCTTTATAATATGATTTCACTTGAACAAACAAAAGAAGCACATATAGATATCTTAACTAACATTGCTCAACAAGAAAAAAACCACTTAGCGATGTTAAACGAACTCTTAGATGAAAAAGTGGATATTAACACATACTCAAAATTGAAATATTTCTATTATAAAATGATACTCACCTTTTTTGGGGTTATATTTACGCTTAGATTATTTGAGAAAAGAGAGAAAAAATCGCATCAAAAATATGCAAAATATATTAGTGAGTTCCCAATTATAGAAGAAATAGTCGAAGAAGAGAAAAAACATGAGGATAAATTAGATGATATTCTTAAAGATAAGAAATTATTGTATGCTTCAAGTATTATTTTAGGGTTAAACGATGCCCTTATTGAAATGAGTGGCGCCATTGCAGGTTTTACATTTGCACTCGCACAATCTAGAGAAATTGCCATTGTTTCATTGATTATGGGAGTCGCCGCATCACTTAGTATGGCAGCCAGCGAATATTTGAGTGCAAAAGCGGATGATCATGCTCACCCGATTAGAAGTGCATGGTATAACTTTATCACCTACATCGTTGTTGTTGCTTTACTCATACTACCTTATGTCTTTTTAGAAAAATTTATTGCACTAGGTGTTATGATTTCACTGGTATTATGTATTATTTTTGTCTTTAATGTTTATTTAAGTATTGCAAAAAAACAAAGTCTTTTTAAAAACTTTTTAACGATGACGTTTATCGCAATCGGTGTTGCATCTGTATCTTTTTTTATCGGATTATTGATTAAATATATTTGATTAAATTTTTCACTTGCTAAAAATAACATCTTATGTTAATATTTAAAAGGAATGTTTGGAGGGATATCATGCGTGAATTAGTAAAACTTGTTTGTACTGAATGTGGCGAAGAAAACTATCATACTGATAAAAACAAGAAAAATACGCCAGGACGTCTTGAATTTAAAAAGTACTGTCCAAGACAAAGAAAATACACAGTACATAGAGAAAAAAGGTAAGCTATTCACATTGAATAGTTTTTTTTCTATTTATGCTTATTAAAGGCACAAAAGATGTTTCTAATATTTATATCTTAAAGCGGTTTGATGGTGTTATCATCATTGATCCATCGTATAATTTAGAAACCATTATCCAACTTACAAAAGGCTATAAAATATTAGCAATCTTATTAACGCATGCTGATAGTGCCCATATGCATTTGATTGGAGAATTTGATTGTCCAGTCTATTTACATAGGGCCGATTATCAGTTGTTTTTAAACGATGAGTTGAATGGTTATAAAGAAAGTAGTATTTCAAAGTCTTATAACAACAAGGAATTATTTATTAAATTTGTTGATGATGGGTCATTAATTGAGTTTATGGATAAAACCATTAAAGTAATTCATACACCTGGTCATACAAAGGGCAGTGTTTGTTATTATATTGATGATATATTATACACGGGCGATACCCTTCTTAAAGATGCGATTGGGCGCTCTAATCATCCATCCGCCTCGATTGGTCAGTTAAGACGATCGATTATTAAAATTTTTAAATTACCGCTAAAAACAAAAATATACCCTGGTCATGGAGAGTTAACCTCCTTAAGAGAAGAACGTTTCAAAGCGCATATTAAATCCATTTTAAAATAAGCAAGTCAAGTTGGCTTGCTTATTGTATGTAAAAATAAATAAACATGCTACAATATGTTAGGTGAAATAAAGATGAAGATGGAGAGATTTAAAAAATACATCGGTGACAAAGCGTTTTATAAAATAGCGTTTGCGATTATCGTCCCTGTTGTTATCCAGCAAATGATTTTACAAATTGCTGGATTTGTTGATAATTTAATGATTAATGGGTATTCCATTAACGCTTATGCGGGTGTTTCTACCGCCAACCGGTTTATGTTTATCATTAACTTTTTTTGGATTGGTATCTCTGCGGGTATTAGTGTCTTTGTAGCCCAGTATTATGGCGCTAGAAACCGGAAAAACATTATGGGGACCATCCAACTTGGGTTGATTCTGGCGCTTGTTTTAGGTATCGCTTCATCGTTTATTATTTATTTTTTAGGTCCAATACTGATAAAGTCATTTCTACCTTTAAATGATGCCGATCAATTAGAGGCCGTACGGTTTGGTGTTGAGTATGTGAGGGTGATTGGTTATGGGGCGACAGTCTTTTTAATGTCATTTATTGTCTCAACAATTTTTAGATCAGTAGGACGCGCTAAGGTGCCACTTTTATCAGGGGTAATAGGCATCATAATCAATGTGAGTTTAAACTTAGTTTTAATTTATGGTTATTTAGGTTTTCCTGCGATGGGGGCAATGGGGGCTGCGTGGGCTACCTTAATTTCTAAGATTGTTGAGTTGATTATATTAATCGTTATTGCGGTTTTCTATAGTAGCGAAAACTACGCAAGAGACTTATTTAAACGCTTTTGTATTACCACTAGACTCTTTGTGATGTATCTTAAAAAAGGTACGCCAATCGTTTTAAATGAGATTTTATGGGCGTTTGCGATGGTGCTGTATGCAAAGTATATTACCAGTGGCATTCTAGATTGGGTTACCGCCTATGGTTACTCGCAAACCGCTACGGATATTTTCTTTGTTTATTATGCGGGGATGGCTACCGCTACAGGTGTATTAATTGGTCAAGCTCTTGGTGAGGGTAACTTTGAGAAAGCGAAGGATTATTTATCTAAACTCAGAGGGATAATGATGGTAACCAATATTGGGGTAATGATCTTTATTGCGGGTCTTTCGCCATTGTTGTTATTAGTATTAACACCAGTAAATCATCTCTTTTGGTTAGCGTATCAACTGATATTAATAAACCTATTATTTATAGTCATCTATGGGTATAATGCAATGAGCTATTATACACTAAGAGCTGGTGGAGATTCACTAAGAAGTTTTTTATTAGACCAACTACCAACGTATTTAGTAGGACTACCCTTAGTTATTTTATTAAGTACGATGAGAATCGAGTGGGGCGTAGGTATATTGGCAATCTTCTTAGCAAGTAAATCAACAGACATAGTCAAACTCTATTTCTCAATTCGAATCATTAAAAAGGAAACTTGGTTAAACAATTTAACAGAAGAAGACTTAGAAACAGCCTAAATTGGGCTGTTTTTATTTTATTCGCACTTAATACTTGACAGTGCCAAAACTTTATTGTATAATCAAAATGGCACTTAAAAGTTTAACTGCTAAAAGGATGATTTCATGATTACTAATCGACAAAAATTGATACTTAAAGCCATCATTGAAATTTATATGGAAACAGGATTGCCTGTTGGGTCAAAGATCTTAACGGACTGGCCATACTTAGATTATTCTAGCGCAACCATTCGTTATGATATGCAAGTTTTAGAAGAGTATGGTTATTTAGAGAAGACTCATACCTCATCAGGTCGTATTCCTTCTAAACTGGGATATCGATATTATTTAGATAACTTAGTCACGAGAGATTCAAATATCGATAGTATTTTTCCAATGATTGATCAGTTGTTTGAACACGAACACAATAAAGAAACAACGGTTAAACAAGCCATTGATCTATTGTCAGAACTTACAAGTTACACCTCAATTATCTTAGGACCAAATGAGGATTTAACACGTATTAAAAAGATTGACTTCGTTCATATTAATGAAAACGAAGCCGTTATCTTAATTGTGACGGATAAAGGCCATGTTCAAAGTCAAACGTTTAAGATTAATGGTTATGGTAGTGAGCAATTTAAAGAAACCATTAATACATTAGATGACCTTTTAAGAAACAAATACTTAAAAGACGCCAAAGAAATTTTATCAAGGTCGTTTATGACCGATGATGTCATTGGCTATATGCGTTATCAAGATCAAATTATTGACGCGTTCGTACGCGCATTTACAAAAATGAGTGAAGAAGATGTTTATCTTGCGGGTCTTGGAAATATGATTACCCAATCCGAAATTGAAGACCCAGAAGAGTTAAGACGCCTCCTTCACATCTTAGATAGAAAAGATGTATTAAAGGTGATTGGAAGAACCAATAAATTATCCTTTAAAATTGGTCGAGAAGCTGAATTTATGCCCACTGACCGATGTACCATTATTTCTGTCCCTTATGCGGTAAGTGATGAAGAAATGGGCACCATTGCCATTATTGGACCAACTAGAATGGATTATGCAAAAGTGATTCCACTGATGGAATACATCGCAAAAAACATTACAAAATTATATAAAAAGTGAGTGATTAGATGGAAAAAGAAAAAGACATAAAAGATGTTAATGAAGCAGTAGATGAAGCGGTTAAAGAAAAAGAGGTAAAGCCAAAGAAAAAAACCAAGCAACAACGCTTAGAAGATGAGATTTCAGAGTTAAAGTTAGAAAACTTACGATTATCAGAAAAAGTCTTAAAAGCGTTAGCGGATGGTGAAAACTACAAAAAACGATTAAATCATGAAAGAGAACTGGAAAAGAAATATTCAAACATGTATTTAATTGAAAAACTTATACCCGCGCTTGATCAACTTAGATTAGTGACCAGTTATGAAGTAGAAGAACCGAGTTTAAAAAACTATTTAATTGGGTTTAAAATGATCAATGATCAACTGTATCAAACATTAGAAGATGATGGCCTTAAAGTGGTTGATGGAATGAATCAAATATTTGATCCAAAATACCATTATGCAATAGAGAAAATAAGTGATAAAGAAAAAGAAAATGGATTAATCGTTTCGCAAACACAAGTAGGCTATATGTATAAAGAAAGAACAATTAGACCGGCCATGGTCGTAGTGAATGAATGGAGTGATGAAAATGGCAACGAATAAAATTATAGGTATTGACTTAGGTACAACAAATAGTGTCGTATCCGTGATGGAAGGTAAGGATGCAATCGTTATTCCTAACCAAGATGGTTCAAGAACAACCCCATCATTTATCGCATTTAAAGGCGATGAAATTAGTGTTGGTGAGTTAGCTAAACGACAAGCAATTACAAACCCTAACACCGTATCAAGTATTAAAAGACATATGGGTGAAAGCAATTATAAAGTGAACATAGAAAACAAAGACTACACCCCTCAAGAATTATCAGCGATGATTTTACAAAACTTAAAACAAACCGCTGAAAACTATTTAGGTGATAAAGTTACAAAAGCCGTTATTACGGTGCCTGCATACTTTAATGACGCGCAACGTCAAGCCACAAAAGATGCGGGAAGAATTGCGGGCCTTGAAGTTATGAGAATCATTAATGAGCCTACGGCTGCTGCTTTAGCTTATGGGATCGATAAACTTGATAAAGAACAAATGATTTTAGTCTTTGACCTTGGTGGAGGAACCTTTGACGTCTCGGTTTTACACTTAGTTGAGGGTACGTTTGATGTTCAATCAACCGCTGGCGATAACCACTTAGGTGGCGATGATTTTGATAAACGTGTTATGGATTATTTAATCCAAGAGTTTAGAAAAGAAACCGGTGTTGATTTATCCAAAGACAAAATGGCAGATCAACGCTTAAAAGACGCTGCAGAAAAAGCTAAAAAAGAATTATCTGGTGTCACAACCACCCAAATTAGTTTACCATTTATTACCATGGGGGCTGCAGGGCCATTACACTTAGAGATGAGTTTAACACGCGCTAAGTTTGATGAGTTAACCGCAGATTTAGTTGAACGCACAAGAACCCCTTTAAGAAGAGCTTTAAAAGACGCAAATTTAAAACCTGAAGATATCGACCAAGTATTACTTGTTGGTGGTTCTACAAGAACACCAGCGGTTCAAGACTTAGTAAAAAAAGAACTTGGTAAAGAGCCAAACAGAAGCGTAAACCCAGATGAGGTTGTTGCTGTGGG
>CAYLVT010000010.1:0-30993 GCA_964387195.1 uncultured Acholeplasmataceae bacterium | reverse complement strand
TGTAGTAAATTTTGATTGGGGTGTTGTAATGTATCAAAATAGGTCACCCAACACAAAAACAACTTTAAACGTCTATGTGTAGACGTTTTTATTATATTTGTTTCGGACTATTTAAATTGATTACAGTTGCTTTATATCTGAGTCTTGACAGGCAAAAAATAAATGGTAAGATTATTACGGATCAATGAATCCTAGACTTTGGGAAAGGCACGCCCCTCAAAGTGACTCTTTAGCTGAAATGCTACTGCTAGATAGAGCCAGTTACGGATCTTTTTTTATTTCCTTTTAAATCCCGTTAAACCATCTATTTACTAGTAAATGGTTTTTGATAATTCGAGTACAATATCATCAACTTTGATTAATTTTCTTGTGTTATTCTTACCAACGACAACTCAAATATGTAATTAAACATGATATAGCTTCACTGTAGAATTCACCATGTGGTGAGTTCTTCTCCATTAAAGGATTAATATAAAGGAGTTGCTCCTTTTTTTTATGCGGAGGTAATAATGTCTAGACAAGCCATTATATATGTAAGAAGAGATAAAAAAATAGGAATACTTATATTCCTGGTTTTTCTTCTGCTAATTAGTGGGTTGTTTTTTATCGGTCATCAGATTGGCGCATTTGAACCAATAAAAAAGACAATTATTAATGTGGATGAAACAAGACCTGCTTCACACGTATTAACGATTATCAATATTAAGGGTGAATCAAATAAAGTTTTAGTACCTACAGGTATGGAGAGCGTTGATACAACAAGCGAACTACACGCTACCGTTGATTTGTAATGGAAAACTTCACCACGAGGCGATTATTATGAAGGCATATTAGATATCGTTATTGTATCAATATATAATAAAGACAATGTAGATGTTTCTCATATCATCCAAGTGGAATTGGCTTCTTCTATGCTGATTGAATCTAATATTCCAGCTTCACTTCCGCTTTTAATTAAGATGAATGAACCTGCGAATAAGGAAGAATACGATCTTGTAGCCAATCAAACCATATATATAAAACTAGGGTTTAGTGTGAAAAAAAATTAAGATGGATAAACCATCTTTTTTTTATACTTATCGACAATTATAGTTAACAAGACCCCCATCATTACTCCTAGCACATCAAAACTTATTTTTACATATTGGATAGAATAAAATACGGTATCTAAACTATAACTAAATAAATAATAACCAATAAAGATTGTTGCTGAAAGGTTAAATAACCACGTCAGTTTTATTAAAGCGGGCGAGTTTATATACATCTTAAACATGCTAAAGACAAGCCCTATGAATAAACCACTTGATAAAAACCAAACGATTGTTTTAACGTCTTTAATTTTAGGTTCATCACCATCCATAAAATAATATAAATAGCGAAACAATAACCAAAAGACCATAATGCTTACTAAACTAAAATAGGGCATTCGTTTAGAAAACTCAACCTTCTTCTCACTGGATAAGTAACCTAAAAAAATACCATAGACACTCATCGGTACTAAAATAATTAAGATACTTCCAAGAAAACTACTAAAAGACGTTATTTTACTTGGATACATGGAAAGTATAATCCAAATGATAGAGACTAATGTTGTAAATACAATGCCCTTTTTTAGTTTTGTAGTCGGGATCATTTGATTAATTCCTATAAATAAAAGAGTTAATAGAAAATAAACCAACAACATCACAATTAAAAATAAATAAGGTATATCCACAATAGGGGTTTTTAATATAAAGGATGGATGATACTTTGTATCCGCCAAAATATGAGTTAAAAGTGTCACTATAGTCGATAGTAATGATATCCATGTTACTTTAAACGTTGTTTTCATTTAATCACCTGTTTTCTATTTAAAATTATACATGGTTTTTACACAATATGGCTATTGTGTATAAAATCACAAAAAAAGAGGCAAGGCCTCTTGTTATAGATTGGGGTCATGTTTAATAATGTATTGAAGTTCTTCTAAAAACATCTCACTAAATAATTCATCGTTGATGAAGTTGTTTTTAGTCGATTGAACATTGGATAGTTTAATAAATAAAGGTAATAAAAATGCCGCAAATAAAATGGTATATCTAGAGATAAGCCTTTCTCTATTCGTGATGTTGGTTTGTTTGGCAAACACATCAAAAAGCATTAGTGTAAACCTGTTTTCTGTAAAGAAAGTTTGGAGTAAAACATCGCCTTGTTCATTGCCTAGGTTTTGTAGAATATAGTTCATAATACCGGCATTATCCATGATGCATTCAAACAAAAATGACGTGGTCTTTCTGAGTAATGATTCGGTATCTTCTTCATCGTGGTGAAGCATAATATCAAGGAGACCATTTTTAAGTTCATTAATGAAATCAGAACACACGATTTTAAACAATTGATCTTTTGAACCAAAATAATAATTGACAGAGGCAATGTTTACATAACTCGCGTCTGCGATATTTTTAATGGTTATATCATGGCTTTCTTTTAATAAGTTTCTTGTGACTTTAATGATGTGTTGTTTCATATCTGTGTTTCTCATAGTAACACCCGCCTTTTTCTATAGTTTATCACAATAATTTAGATTTTCAAATAATTTTTAAAATGTGTGTTTAAAATAAACAATAACTTCTATTTATATGTTTATTTAAAAATTGTTATTATATCATTTGAATAAATGATTTTATTCATATAGACTATTATATGGAGATGAATCTATGAAATTAAGTGACTTAAAGATATCTGAATCATTGAAGGTGTCTTTTATTGATGCAGAACCAACAATTAAACATCGCTTAAATGACTTAGGCATTACAAAAGGTGTGATTATTACTTTATCTGGTATTTCACCCTTAGGTGATCCTTATCATATTGAACTTAGAGGGTATCGTTTGGCAATTGAAAAAGCGCTACTTGAATATGTTTGTGGTGATAAGGTGTGAAAATAGCTTTAGTTGGAAATCAAAACAGTGGCAAATCAACCTTGTTTAATGTTTTAACAAAAAAACATCAAAAGATCGCAAACTTCCCTGGAGCTACCGTAGATATTATGGAAGGCTCTACGTATGATCAATCCTTAAGTTTGATTGATTTACCTGGTATATATTCGCTGACACCTTATTCTAAAGAACAAGAAACAACCCTTTCGTTTTTACTACATGAAGACTATGACTTGATTTTGAACGTGGTGGATTCTACTTCTTTAGAAAGGAGCTTGTATTTAACAACACAATTACTTGATTTAAATAAACCAATGATTGTGGTTTTAAATATGACCGATAGACTAAAAGATACCGGATTAAACATTCATATAAAAACACTAGAAAAACGTTTAGGCGTAACGTTTTTCCAAGTCAGTGCGCATAAACGCACTGGAATAAAAGACTTACTTTGTTTGATTGAACAAAATGATTATATTCAAACGAAGCGTTTGGGTATTTTCCCATCAAATATTGAGGCTTCTATTGAAAAAATCACTAACTTAATCGATTTTGATTATAAGCGTTATTATGCTCTTAAACTTTTAGAGGATGAAACACCTTTTATGAATGAAGTCATCGATGAGAAAGCTTATTTAGCGAATGCGTATGATGAAGATATTTATGAAGTATTTGCGGAAGCAAGATACAAGTTCATTGAAACACTTCTATCCTACTCAACATCTAAGTTAACAAAGTATGATAAACGAACGATTAAAATTGATAGTATTTTACTACATAAGTTTTGGGCAATTCCTATATTCTTATTGATTATGTTTGTTGTATATATGATAAGTGTTGGGGTTGTAGGTTCTTTTAGTGTTGGGGTTGTTGAGGGATTAATAGATAACTTTAGCCAGTGGTTAGATGGCAGCTTGTTAAATCTTGGTGCTAGTGATTGGAGCCGTAGTTTATTAATTGATGGGTTGATTGCGGGTGTGGGCGCAATGCTTGCGTTTATTCCACAGCTTGTGATGTTGTTTATTTTTATTAATATCTTAGAAGCTTCTGGCTATATGACAAGAATTGCCTTTTTTATGGATAAGTTGTTTAAACGATTTGGTTTATCTGGTCGCGCGTTAATTCCATTTATTTTAGGTAGTGGTTGTAGTGTCCCTGCTATTTATTCAACACGAACGATTGAATATAAGCGTGAGCGTGATTTAACAGCGATTTTAACACCTTTGATACCTTGTAGTGCAAAACTGCCAATTATTACCTTATTTGCAAGTATGTTCTTTGGTGCTTATGCAGGGTTGGTGACCTTTTTATTGTATGTGTTTTCCATCGTCATTATCTTTTTATCCGCGTTGATTTTAAAAAAGATTATGAAAGTAAAAAGGGTAGGTAATTATATTGTAGAATTACCCACATACAAACTACCAAACGCCAAGTATGTATTTAGAGATGTATTAGATCAAGTATGGGGATTTATCAAACACGCAACCACGATTATTTTATTAACAAGTGTTGTTTTATGGTTTTTAGCCAGTTTTAATTTTAGATTACACTATGGTGTTGATATTGATCAATCAATCTTAGCGTTTTTAGGTAAGGGATTGAGTTATCTATTTTATCCGATACTAGGGACACATTCATGGGCAAGTAGCATCGCCTTTTTACAAGGGTTGATTGCAAAAGAGCAAGTTGTATCTTCGATGGAAGTGATGAGTGGTGTTAGTGGGGGAGGCCCTTTATTTAGTAGTGGGTTATTTTCCTTTTTCACTGTTTCTAGTGCGGTATCGTTTATGGTATTTAATTTATACAGTGCCCCATGTATCGCTTCGATTGCGGCAATGAGGGAAGAGTTAGGCAGTGCTAAAAAAGCATTGTATGCGGTCATTTTTCAAACGCTGATGGCCTATGCTATTGCACTTGTTTTATTTTGGTTACTGAGGTTAGGAGGGTTATAAATGATTGATTATCTTATTTTAGGGTTTGTCTTATTGGTTTTGGGTTTAATCATTTACTTTAAATGGATTAAAAAAAGCGAAAAGACAAGTTGTCATTGTTATAAAGCGAAAAGTTGTGGGATAAAGTTAGAGGAGTTAAGAAAACTATTTAACAATCATGAGGCTTGATCAGTATTTATCACTCTGCGGATTGGGAAGCCGTAGTGATGTAAAAAAACTCATTAAATCTGGGAAAGTGTTGGTTAACGGGGTTCAAAGACCCGCTCATTATCATGTAGATGGGGAGGTTTTGGTTGATGGTAAAGTAATTACCTATAAACAAAACCGCTACTATATGATGCATAAACCAAGCGGTTATATCACCGCTAAAAAAGATGCAACACATAAAACACTAGGTTCTTTAATTGAGGATGAGGTTTCATTTATTGGTAGACTTGATAAAGATACCGAAGGGTTAATACTTGCAACAAATGATGGGGAAATGATTCATAAATTAACTCACCCTAAGTATCGTGTTGAAAAGACGTATTATGTCGAGGTATCTAACGTTTTCTTAGATGAATACATTAAAGTTATCGAAGCCGGTATTAAAACAAAAACTACCACCTTTTTACCCGCAAATGTATTAAAATTAACCAATACTTCCCTGCAGTTAACCCTAACTGAAGGGAAATATCATCAAGTAAAAAGAATGATGGCTTATTTCGGCTTAGAAGTTATTTATTTAAAACGTATATCTTTTGGAAGTCTTACGCTCGATGAGACACTACGACCAGGTGAATATCGACAACTTACAACCAAAGAGATAAATATCTTAAAAAAGTGTGTTTTTACATAACACTTTTTTTTGATAAGTGATATACTTATATAGGTGATAAAAAATGTGGGAAACTTTTCTAGAAATATTAACTCGTACACCATGGTATGAACTTCTTTTAATTTTCGGGATGAAAATTATTGAAGTTACGATGGGTACGTTAAGAATTATATTAATCAATAAGGGTTATCGTAAATATGGTGTTATTTTAGCCTTAATTGAAATCTTTTTATGGGTATTTATCGCAAGTTCAGTCATTATGGGCTTACAAGAAAGTCCGATGAAGGGGATAGTCTATGGCCTTGGATTTGCAACTGGGGTTTACTTTGGCAGTTATGTTGAAGAAAAACTTGCCTTTGGTAAAGTCCTTATTCAAGCCATTGTTCCAAAAGATCGAGGCATCATTATCTCAAACACATTAAGGGAAGCTGGTTTTGGGGTAACCTCACTTGAAGCGAAGGGGATGGATAGTGAGCGTAAAGTCTTAATGGTTTTTGCCAATAGAAGGGATTCTAAGTCCGTTGTCAAAACCATAAAGGAACTTGATAGTAAAGCGATGATTATTTCAAGTGACACCGCTAATTTAAGTGGTGGTTATACCAAACAAATCAAACAGTTATTTAAATAATGGCCAATTTAGGCCATTTTCTTTCATAAATTTCACATATTTGATAAATCTGTTGTATTTTTGAAAACAAAGCACTATAATCACACCTAAGTAAAAAGGAGGTTTTTACAAATGAAAAAATATATAGCGGAGGTCCTAGGAACATTTACACTCGTATTATTAGGAACCATGACCGCAGTCTTAACAGGTGGTAATATAATTGCCACAGCATTAGCGTTCGGTTTAGCCGTTGTTGCGATGGCTTATGCTGTAGGTGGAATTAGTGGTGGACACTTCAACCCAGCCGTCAGTGTTGCACAAGCGATTAGAAAAAAGATTAGTTGGATGGATTTCTTACTCTACTTTGTTTCTCAACTTGTTGGTGCGGTATTGGCTTCACTCTTGTTATTTGTCATTTTAGGCGATCAAGCAAAAGCTTCAGGCTTAGGTGCAAATGGCATTGGCGCATTATTTGCGACAAACGATCTAGGTTGGATGGTTGCATTACTTGTTGAACTTGTCTTAACGTTTATCTTTGTATTTGCGATTATTGGCATTACAAATGATGAATCTAGAGCACCTTTAGCCGGATTATTAATTGGTGTGGTGTTAGTAGGTATCGTTATTGCAGGATTCCAAGTTACAGGCACATCTGTTAACCCCGTACGTAGTTTAGCACCTGCATTATTTGTTGGTGGCGATGCCCTTAAGGATGTTTGGATCTTCTTAGTTGGACCACTTCTAGGTGGTGCGTTAGCTGGTGTTGTAGGAAACTTACTACTTACTGAAGAATAAAACAAATATAAAAGTCACTCGATTTTAGAGTGACTTTTTTTATATTTAATGATAGGGAAACCCTATCATCTAAGGCTTCTCGCCCGTTTAATTACTTTATTTTGAACATAGTATTCATAATATAATAATCCACTTGATTCAACAATTTTAAGCTCGACTTTTCCGCTTTCTTTTTTATCATTTTCAATTAAATATTTTCCTGCAAGTTTGTCCCCTACCTGCCTTAAATCTAATGTGAACTTCAACGTGTCTTTAACTTCTATGATCGTTTTTATGGATAATTTATCTTCATCGTATTGTTCTAGATCTACTTTAACTTTATGAACTTCTTTTCCATCTTTATAGATGTAGTATTGATACGTTTGATCATTGTCTTCTAAGTCCTTTTCAATTTCAAGCGAAACGTAGTCTTTATCTTTTTTGTCTTTATCTTTATAGATTAAATATTCTTTTTCTATCTCATCTTCTTCTGTTTCAATAGAGATTTCAACATAATACCATTTATCATTATGAATAATAACCCCGTTTTGTTCAATTTCATCGTCTTCAATTTCTTCTTCTTTTAGTGTTTCATTGTAGTGGAATACATATTCTATATTTCCATCTTTACTAGGCATACTGTATTTCACCATATGTTCATAAGGTTTGTTGCCTTCTTCATTTTCATAATCTGACGCTACAACATCATTAGAAATTTTACCACCATCTAAGTAGTATTCTAAAATTCCAAAATAACGGTGAACATCATCAATGGTCTTTTCATCGATTAAACGATTTGAAGAATCTTGGGCATACATCCCACCTACATTTTGACCACTTAATCTTGCGGATGTTACTACGGCAAACGATGTGATTTCTTCTTTAGAGAGTTTGGTAGTCTTTTTATTACATCCTACGAGCATTCCAACACCAAGTGTTAGCATTAATGCAAATAATAATAGTTTTGTTTTTTTCATGTTTCATTTCTCCATTCACTATGTATACGAACGAGATGGCACTTTTATTGGTAAAAAAAATAAAAAAACCTTAAACTTAGAAAATCAAATTCCTAGTTTAAGGCTTTATCTAGAGAAAATCAAAGGGGGTAATAATTTTATTATTTTCTTCTTGAAGGTACTTACGTAAATTGGTATTTCGCTTTTCATTTAATATTTTAGAGGCTTTTTCAATTAAAGGTAACTCGCCTAGTAAATATAAATACGCTTTAGCTCGTGTAACCCCCGTATATAGGAGTTCTTTCCTTAACATATGCGCGTAGTTTCTAACGAGTGGCATGTAGACAATTTTATATTCTGATCCTTGTGATTTATGAACACTAATCGCATAAGCTAAGCTTAGGTTTTCTAAATTAGATGATTCATATTCCACATCAATACCATTAAAGTTAATCAGCAAATATTTTCCATCTTTTGTCTGAATAATGTCTTTAATAACACCGATATCTCCATTCATAATGCCTTTTTTAGGTTCATTCATCAGTTGGATGACTTTGTCTTTAATGTAGAAAAAGTTTGAGCCATATTGCATAAAGCTACGTTTGTCTTTAATAAAGTGGGCTTGCATCGCTTTATTCACAGCATCAATACCCGTTTGCCCCCGGTATATAGGAATCAATGTTTGAATGTCTTCATATAAATCATACCCTTCATTGATCGCTTCTTCCGTAAGTTTAATGAGTGTGTTTGTAATGTCTTTTTCTTTTAAGTTCATAAAGATTAAATCATCCATACTCTCATAAGCAGAGGCATTGACGGTTTGATAGTTAATTTGATTGGATAGTTCAATGATGTGTGAATTTTTCGCTTGTCTATGAATCTCACTTAGTTCGATGACTTTAACACGCTTAGATTCAATCATATCACCAAGTACTTGACCGGGTCCAACACTTGGAAGCTGATCTTTATCACCAACAATAATGACTTTAGAAGTTTTAGGGATTGCGCTTAGGAGTTGTTCCATTAAAAAGATATCAATCATCGAGCCTTCATCTATAATGATTAAATCATGACTTAATGGATTATCTTCACCATAATGGAAATTACCTTCATAATCATAACCAAGGAGTTTATGAATGGTATATGCTTTTAAATTCATCACATCCTCCATGCGTCTAGATGCACGTCCTGTTGGGGCACAAAGGGCAATTTTATACGTAATTGAGTCAATATCTAAATTGAGTCCAAATAATCGTGCATAAACTAATAAAACCCCTGATAGCACCGTTGTTTTACCAGTTCCAGGCCCGCCTGTGATAATACTAATCGGACTTTTAATGGATTGTTTGATGGCTTCTTTTTGTAAGCCGGTATAGGTAATGTTTAATATCTTTTCAACTTGGGCAATATTGGCATCAAAAACCATGTCTGTAACAACGGTTTCTTTCGTAAATGCTTTAATGTGTTTTGAGATATTAAACTCTGCCGTTTTTATTTTGGGAATTGAATACGTATCTTGTTCATAAATGATTTTATTGGTGGTTATTAAGCGTTGTAAATGGGTGTCAATGATAGGACCATCCACATGGCCAATAATTTGATTAGCGGCTTGAATGAAGATATTTTTATAAACATAGGTATTACCCGTTTGAAATAAAATCGTTTCAAGAGCATAGATGAGTGCCGCTTCTATCCGCTTAGGATCATCATAAGAAAAGCCTAGCTTTATCGCAATTTCATCGGCACGTTTAAAGCCAACGCCATAAATATCATCAATCATTTGATAAGGGTTGTTCTTTAATACTTTCATCGTATCTTTACCATAAACATTGTAGAGTTTTGTTGCCATTAAAAGGGTAATATCATACTTAAATAATTCCCTCATTACAAGTTCTAAGTGCGATTCTTTTAATAACTCTTGATACAATCTTTCAATTTGAACAGGACTAAAATTGATTTGCCTTAAGATGTTTTTATCCTTGATAATCTTAGCGATTGCATCATCGCCAAAGTGATCAACAATCAACTTAGCTCTAACAGGACCAATACCTGTAAAGAGTTCACTAGATAAGTATTTTATTAAGCCATCTTTGTTTTGTTTTTCGGCTTGTTCATAACTATTGACTTTATATTGCACGCCATATGTGGGGTGCGTTATTTCTACAACATCAAAGGTGTAAAGCGTATCAACCGATAAAACAGGCAAGTTGCCTGTAATGGTCTCGACCTCGCCATTTTCAAGTTCTATCCTGTAAATGGTGTATGCATTGTCTTTGTTTCTAAAAACGGTTCTAATAATTCTACCTGTTAAGGTCATGTCTGGTTCCTTTTTTACTTGAAAAATAATAGATAACTAACAAAATCGCACCTAAAATTAAAGTAGCGGATAAGATATAGAATAAACCGATGTTAATATAACCATAAATAAATCCAGCCACAATCGGTCCAACAACTGCCCCTAGTGATAAAGCACTTTGTCTTAACCCCATTAACATGCCACTAGAGAGTGATATTTCTTCATTTAAGTGATTGACAATAGAGGGTTCATAAACCGCTCTAGTGGCCACATAAACCATATAGAAACTGTATAAATAAATCATTAAGTATGTATTGCCTAGAATAAAGGTAATAAAACTTAAAGCCCCACCAATCACTAAGCTTACAATGCTTGATTTGATTGGATCAAACCTTCTTGCAATGAATGGAACAAGTACACCCGTAACAATCATTGTTACAATACCAGTTGTAAAGGCAAAATAACCTACAGCACTACTTTTATAACCTAAATCAATAATGTAGAGATCAATATATTTACCAAAGTTGGCAATTGGAATATTTACGATTGCAATAATTAAAAATAAGAAGGCAAGTTGTTTAGAGATATGTTTAAATTGCTTCATTTGAGTTAAAAAGCCTGCTCTTTCTGTTGAACCATGTACCTTCGTATCAACAAATAACGCTAAGAAAGCCATCACAAAACTCATTGCACCTTGAACGTATAATACATAATTGGGGTTATCTGCAAACACATCACCAAGGATTCCACCTAATAAATAAGATACACTTGCGCCAAAGGTTGTAAGTGCTAAAAACCAAGCAATAACACTTTTTTTATTGGTTATGTCTTTATCTTCCGCGATATAAGCAAGCATTGAAACGGTTAAGCTACTCGCAAATACCCCGGCTAAAAAACGAACCGCTAAAATATAATACGCATTCGTAAAATAGCCAAATAACGCTTGAGAAATCCCATACCCAATAAAACCATAAAACATAATATACTTTCTTTTTTTAACATCACCTAAATTACCCCAAAATGGGCTCATAATAAGCGTACCTAAATTCATGGCCGCAAAAAAAAGCCCAAACATATATTCACTGACACCGATCTTTCGAATAAAAGCGGGTGTAACCGGATGGGCTAAACTGGTTGTAATCGCAATTAAAACGGTAAATACATATAAATATAAAACTTTTTTCTTCATTAATACTTTCTTCTTTCCTCGTTATAATAAACCGCATCAATAAAGCCCCCACCAACACATACCTCACCACTATAAAATGCGGCTGCTTGACCGGGGGTAACGGCTCTTTCTTTTGCTGGATAAACCACTTCTAATGTATAGTCGTCTATCCATTTTAATTCAACTTTTACATCTTTAGAGCGGTATCTAAACTTTGCACTATACGATTTATCTAAACTTTTAGAATCGCGCCAAACGACATCTTTAACAATACATCTATTCGAATACAAATACGCATGGTGATACCCTTGACCAACATAAAGGGTATTGGTTTTTATATCTTTTCCGATAACGAACCATGGTTCTAAGTCATAGTCTTTTAATCCACCGATACCAAGACCTTTTCTTTGTCCAATAGTATAAAATATTAAACCCTCATGATCTTTAATATAGTTACCATCTAATGTTTTCATTTGACCTTTTTGAGCGGGTAAATAATTTTTTAAAAAATCATTAAAGTGTCGCTCGCCAATAAAACAGATTCCTGTGGAGTCTTTTTTATCACTTACGGTTAATTGATGACGTTTGGCAAGTTGCCTAACTTCATCTTTAGTCATATCCCCAATGGGAAATAAGGCTTTTTCTAATTGCTTTGTTGTCAGTTGTGATAAAAAGTAGGTTTGGTCTTTGTTTTGATCTTTGGCTCTTAATAATACAGGCAAACCATCAATATAACCTTTCCTAGCATAATGACCCATCGCAATGTAATCTGTCTCTTGATTTAATGCGTAATCTAGGAATGCTTTAAACTTTATTTCATTATTACATAAAATATCTGGATTAGGAGTTCTACCTTTTTCATATTCACTAATAAAGTATTTAAACACCCTATCCCAGTATTCTTCGATAAAATCAACTCTTAATAATTCAACACCTAATTGATTACTTACTTTTTTAGCATCTTGATAGTCTACTTCTTGAGCACATATCTCATCATCAATGGTGGGATTACCTAAGACATCTTTATTTGTAAGCGAATCCCAATTTCTCATAAAACAGGCTTTTACGTTGTAGTTGTCTTTTAATTTTATTAATGCAACCGCTGAATCTACTCCGCCTGATAAACCTAATATTACTTTTTTCATAATTTCACATCACTTGGTAATCTATAATCACTTCTTGGTGATAAAGAAATCTCTACAATCTTAGGACCATCAGGCATGACTTGTCTTTTAAATTGCGAATTATAAAATCTCTTTATAAAGCGGTTTACCGTTTCTTTTGCAAAAGGTTTTTCTAATTCAAATGCCTGCGAAAGCATAAAAATCATTTTCTCTTGATCATCACCACACACTAAGTGTCTATAAATTAAATAATCGTTCATTTCATATTCGCCAATCAGTTTTTCAGTTTCTTGACCAATAACTAATTCTGGTGAGATGGGTGTGTCTAAAATATCATTAATCACTTCTTGTGCTTCTTTAAACATAGGTATGTAGTTTTTAAGTTGTGTTTTAACTAATGTTTTGGGTAGCCCCGCATTAATCGCATACATACTCATCATATCCCCATTGTATGTCATGAACCCAAGTGCAATTTCAGATAAGTTACCTGTTCCTAAAACAATACCACCATCTTTATTTGCTAAGTTCATTAACGTCATAGTGCGAATGCGTGCTTGTGTATTTTCATAGGTTACATCAAAGTGATTAGGGTCTTGTTTGATGGCTTTAAAGTGAAGGTGAGCTTCATCATTAATGTCTATTTCTTTATACGTTACCCCTAAGATCTTTGATAACTCTTTTGCGTTTGCTTTAGTTCTACTGCTTGTCGCTAAACCAGGCATTGATATCGCATGGATATTTTTAACATCTAAATGAAATCGCTTAAATGTATCATAACAAACCAATAAGGCAAGTGTCGAATCTAGTCCCCCAGATATGCCAATCATCACCTTTGGAAAACCGATGTGTTCTAAGCGTTTATAAAGCGCACTTGTTTGAAGGGTTCTAATTTGATTAAAATCACCTTTAAAAGGGGATTTATCGATCGGATGACAAAAATAAAAGTCATCATCAGGAAATGACACTTTTACTTTTTTAAATTTAAAATTATACTTGTGAAGGAAATCTTTTATATTGGTCTCTTTTCTTCTAGAGAAATTTATATGGCCAAAGTCAATATCTGAATATAAACCTTGTGTTTCATTGTTTTGAAACTTATCTTCAATAATGAGTTTTCCTAATGAAGCATGAATGTTATGTCCGCTAAACACAGTTTCACTCGTTGATTCACCAATGCCACTTGATGTATATAAATACGCACCATGGTTTTTTCTTGAATGTTCTAAGACAATGTTTCGTCTAATGTCTTCTTTTTCTAAAAACTCATTAGAGGCACTTAAGTTAATAATGAGATTTGCGCCCTCTAAACTTAAATAGTTTCCTGGCGTTATTGGCACCCACATATCTTGACAGATCTCAATCCCAAAACACACTTGTTGTTTCTCATCTTCAAATAAAATGTGACCAAAAGGCACATTTTGGCCTAATAGCTCGATCGTTTCAAAATCGACACCAACGCCACTATTAAACCATCGCTTTTCACCAAATTCACCGGTGTTTGGTAAATAAAGTTTAGGTGTAACCCCTAGTATCTTCTTACCCTGAAAGACGACGGCGGTATTATATAGAGCACCGTGGATATCGATTGGCATACCAACAATCGCAACGCCTTTAAAGTCAATCTCTAATAAAGACTTTAGGGATGCTAAAGTATCTTTTAACAAACTATCTTGGTAAAACAGATCACCACACGTATAACCCGTTAAAGAAAGTTCAGGAAAAACCACTAAATCCGCTTTAGTCTGCTTTAAAACTTCAATATGCTGTTTTACGTTTTCTTTTGGGTTACCAATTGTTAATTTTGGTGTCACCGTCAAGGCTTTTAAAAAACCATTTTTCATACTTTTACCTCATATAACTTGTGTTCTATAATATACTTTAATACATCACTAGGGATAAATTCCATATGTTTAGAAGGATTTTGTCTAAATGCTGAAGATGAAATGTTTAAATCTATTTCTACAATATGAAACTTATCTTCATGTGGATGATACCTTTTAATAATTTCATCCACATTAAACCCTTCCCTCTTTAAAACAATAAATTCAAACTCTTCAATAAGGGATTGATAGTTAATCCATTGGTCTAAATAAGATAGATTATCTGCACCAAGCAAGAAATATACACTTGTTTTATATGTGTTATATATTTCTTTTAGAGAGTAATACGTCCCTTTATATGTCTTTATGTTTTCTAGTTTTGAAACTTCAAAAACTGAATCTTGAAAAGCCAGTTTTAACATAGTAAAACGGTCTTTAAACGATACATGTAAATCTTTCCATGTATAATAATCACCTACAGGAAGTAAGATAAACTTATCAGGGTTAAAGACTTCTAGAACTTTGTCTGCAATTTTTTGATGCGCTATGGTTGGTGGATTAAATGTACCACCGTAGACAATTATCATAATACATCTCCTAATCAATTATATCATATGATATGAAAAAATATTATATGTTATAATAATATTGATTGATTATGAAAGATGAAAAGAACGTACACGAAAACGAACATACGTATACAACAATTAAAGCTAAACCAGTAGAGTTAAAAAAATCTTATGATTATTTTGGTAAAAAATGGTACTTTAGGGTATTTACACCTATAGTTGTATTTTTTATTAAGATTTTTGTGCGTTTTTTATGGGCTCCTATTATGTGGGGATTTAGGGTCAAGAATAAAAAGATTATTAAACCCCTTAAGAAAAAAGGTCATGTTTTTGTATCCAATCACCTTCATCCCTTTGATGCGTTTTTAACAGGCACTGTATTGTTTCCAAAACGCGCCTATTATACAATGCTTCAAAGCAATCTAGGGATTCCTTTCTTAGGAAAGTTTATGCGGTTTCTTGGAGGGGCTCCAATACCTGAAAAAAGAGAGTTTTTACCCGAGTTTCAGGAACAAATGAATGAAGCCCTAGTTAGAAAAGCGTTTGTTGGTGTCTATCCAGAAGCGGCGTTAAGACCTTATCATCCAGGGATTCGATCGTTTAAAAAAGGAGCATTTCGTTTCGCTTTAGATTCAAATGTTGATATAATACCTATGGTATTCGTCTTACGAAAACCTTATGGGATTTATAAGTTATTTAAACGTAAGCCTTTGCTCCATCTTCATTTTTTACCACTGTATAAAATGGATAACAAAGGATCACGTTATGAAACCATTGCCTACCATACAGAAAACTTAAATAAAATAATGCGTGAATATTATAATGAGTTTTCTAATGTTCATATAAAGGAGTGATTCAATGATTGATGAAAGAGAAAGATACTTTGAAATACTACGAAAAAAGAATTTAAGAATCACAAAATCGCGTCGTGCGATGATTGAAATTTTAGAGGATAATCATCTCACGTTTAAAGAGATACAAAAGAAACTTGCGGAAAGAGGTTTTACAAACGTATCGACAATATATAACAACCTAGATTTTTTGATTCAACAAAAAATTGCGGTAGAGTTATATATTAATGAAACAAAGTATTATGACTTAGCAATTGATAATCCGATGCATAATGCCGATAGTCATATTCATGTGGTTATAAAAGATACGAATAAAATCACCGAAGTATCAGCCCCAGAAATATTTGAATTTATTAAGTCACATAAAGCCTTTAAGGATTTAAATGTGGAATACATTCGTATTACGGTAGGCTCAAGAAAGAAAAAATAAAAGGACCCCCACATGGTCCTTTAATTTTTTATAACCGCCCTTAGGATTGCGGATTTACTTCTGGGATTATGGTTTAATTCATCTATGGAAGGGGTTATCTTTTTTCTATAGTATTTAAAAGGCATTTCTTTAGGGAGGGTAGGTACATTTAAAAAGGGCTCCTCACAAAGTTCTTTAAAGGTTTCTTTAACCAATCTATCTTCTAAAGAATGGAAAGTAATAACCGCTAAAACACCCTCTTTGTTTAACATGGATAAAGCATCCGGTAAGACACTTTCAATCACATTAATCTCATCGTTAATATAAATTCTTAACGCCTGGAAAACGCGCTTTGCGGAGTGACCTTTCCTTTTTTTATATTTATCGGTAATTTCTACCAAGTCATTACTTGTTTTAAGGGGTCTATTTTTAACAATGTCTTGTGCGATTTTATAACTATTAGGCTCTTCACCATAGAGTCTAAAGATTTGCTCTAATTGTTTAACATCGTATGTGTTTAGGACTTTCTCTGCGGTCAATTCAAGACGTTGATTCATTCTCATATCTAAAGGGGCATCATGAAGGTATGAAAAACCCCGTTTTAAATCATCGATTTGATAACTACTCATACCTAAGTCCATAATAATTCCATCGACTTTATCTATACCTTCATCTTTAAGTAAGGCTTTCATATCTTTAAAATTGGCATGAATAATTTTAAGATTGGAAAAAGAACTTAGTCTTTTTTTTGCATAAGCGATGGCGTTTTCATCTTGATCAAAGGCGTATAAAAAACCACCTTCTAGTTGGTTTAATATCGCCTCGCTATGACCACCTAAACCAAGGGTTAAGTCTACATAAATACCATCTTTCTTAATGGATAAGGATTCGATTGTTTCGTTTAATAAAACGGTTGTATGTTTCATATGTCTATTTTACCTCATTTTAATGATTATTCCAAAGAAAAAGATGCACTTAAGCATCTTTTCTTACTCGTCGTGTTCTACGACTACCTTCCCCTTATACTCACCACTAATCGGATTTACTCTATGTGGTAATACAAAGTCGCCTGTGTTTTTATCAATTACTAATGTCGGCTTTTGTAATTTATAATGGGTGCGGCGTTTTCTTTTTCTGGTTTTACCCGTTCTTCTAAAAGGAACAGCCATTTTATATACACCTCCATGTATTCATTAAGTTTCATAGATGTTTAATGGCATTTCTGCCACTAACCATCCCCAAACCAGTTCATAAACATCCACTTTATTGTCGATGACTTTATATTCGGTTTGTGAAGTATCACTCACTTCATCTTCTAAATGAAAGTTTAGTTGATACTTTTTAGGTTTTAAAGTATCTGATGTTAGATAGGTTAATTCCACACTCACATCCAGTTTAAATTCTAAATAGGTACTATAGATAAATTTATAGCTACCTTTAACATAGCATATACCGATATCTTCAATCATATCTAAAAGTTTGAGTTCTTTTTTATAGTCTATCTCTAAGTCTATGCCATGGAATTGGTTTTCTTTTAGTTCTAATAATGTGTATACCACTTTTATCACCAACGCAAGTTATTATAGCAAACCAACCCCTTAATGTCAATAAAAAAAACTTGCGATTCTCATCACAAGTTTACGCAATTTGATTTCTTAAGAATTCTTTGAGTTCTGATAGAACCCCCAATATATCTTCATCAAGGTTATAAACCTCTTCACTCGTATCCATACTAACCACACGGTTTCTGATGGGAATGGTGATGGCTTTGCCATGAAGTAGTAATTTAAGTTCTAAAACATGGTGATACACATCGTTAATCTTTTTAAACTTAAAGGATGTTTCAATACCTTTAATTTCAATATAAGGCACCTCAACACTATAATCATTATAAATGCGGGGATGATTGTGGTCGATTAAGCACGTGTAGTAATATAAAAAATTACTACCAAAAGATAAACTATTAAACCGGGTCATATCATAACGGATTTTATCAGCATCATAAACAACTTTAGATTCGATATCTTTTACTAAAAACTCTGGAAACGAAAACACAAGGGGTTGATGAATCATTTCCTCAGAGCCAACACCTAAAAACAACTGGCCTCGATCAAAGGCTTTTGATAAGTCTTGGTGAACATACGAATCAAATGTTTCATAGGCTTCTTTTTTTTCTGATTTAAAAAACTCTTTCATAAACTTTTGTCTTTCCATAAATACGCCTCCTAAGTTAAATTCATTGTATCATTAAAGGTTTACTGTGTCAATTTACTTAAACAATAAAACAAAAATAGAAATTTGTGTTTGATAGGCTAAGATAAAAAAAATAGGAATTAATCCTATTTATGTAAAATCAGTGTTAAGAATACAAAGCCAACAAATAAGATTGCTAATACGAAGGTTGAACGCATTAAAAACAGTTCAATTCCTCTGGCTTTTTGATTTTTGAATAAGTCTGATTTTTCGCCGCTAAATGCTTCTTGAATATTATCTTGAGATTCTTGAACAGCAACAACGATTATAAGTAGTATCCCTAGGATTAAAACTACAATATCACTCCAAAGCATAATTACCTCCTTAAAACACAAGAGTATTTTAACAATATCTCATGACTTTGTCAAACACAATTGATTAATATTGCATAAACAACTTGAAAAAACGCGTCATTAATGATTAAATAGATATATAATAGTTAATAAAGGTGATAGTTTTGAATATAAAAGTATTTGTATTAGGCGCTTATCAAAGTAACTGTTATGTGTTGTATAAAGACTTTAAGGCAATGGTCGTAGATCCTGGTTATGAATCTTTAGAGTTATCTAACTTTTTATCAAGTAAGGGCCTTGTTGTGGATGTTATTTATATAACACATGGTCATATTGATCATGTGGGTGGGGTTAATTATTTAAAGAAGTTCTTCCCTTCTGCAACCGTCTATGCGCCCTTAAAGGATCATTACTGGTATAGTAAAAACCCTAGGAAAGGTCTTTATGAAGACGTTTTAATTGACGTATTTGTAAAAGAAGGGGATTATGTTTCTTTCTTTGATTATTTGTTTAAAGTGATTGAAACACCGGGTCATTCTTATGGATCGAGTTGTTTATATTATGATCGTATTTTATTTAGTGGCGATACACTGTTTAAAGGCAGTATTGGTAGAAGCGATCTATATTTAGGTAATTATAAAGACTTAGAGCAGAGTATTAAACAAAAATTATACACCCTACCAGAAGAGACGATTGTCTATCCTGGTCATGGTGATGCAACAACAATAGGTTTTGAAAAAAGACACAATTACTTTGTAAAGGGAGATTAGTTATGAACAAATTAGAAAAATTCCTATCCGGCAATATCTATCCACTATTAATAAGCATCGGTGGTGCGGCTGCGTGGATGTTTACTGGAAACCTGCAAATGGTTAACCAAGGCTTTATTATTGGTTATTTAATATTAGCGGCAGTGATTTTAGCGCTCTTTAAAAACACCTCTCATGTCATACCGATATTTTTAAGTTTACTATTTATGGTAAATATTAAAAACTTAGGTTTAAGAGATATTAGAGAACTAAGCTTTTTATATGTGGTGTTTGGATTGGTCGTGATTGGTTTAGCGATTCATGTGATTCGTTTTAGACATGAGTTTAACGTTGGTTACTTATCGCTTGGGTTTTTATTGATTGCGATTAGTTATTTGTTGCCTATGTTATACATTCCATTTTCAAAAACATTACTGGCAATCAGTTTAGTTGGGTTTTTATATTTAGCGATTTACTTATTCTTTAGAAACACGAGTTATGGTAAAACAGAACAAATAATGAAGCACTTCTTCTTTGCGAGTTTAATTATTTTAGCTCAACTGATATATGGTTATACAAAGGGCTTCCTTAGTATGGATTTAACACAACCCATTGGTACCATTGTTAGAACGGGCTTAAGGAGTGCTTGGCGGATTGGTGATTTAGGGTATGGTATTATTAATGATGTGATTATTTTCTTTACCCTTTTAGTTGCGGGTCAAGTGTATATGTTATTTAAATACCCTAAACAAATATGGTTGTGGATTTTCCCTATATTAAGCGTTATTGTAGTAATACTTAGTGGTTCTAGAGGGGGCTGGATTAGTTGGGCCATTATGTTAGCTATGTTTTATGTATTGGTGATTGCGAAGGGTACTAAAACACAAATATTTATTGCCTCAGCAATAGCGATACTTGCCTTAGTTCCTATGATTGTTGAACCACGGATTCCAAGATTATTATTTCAAGTATTTAAACAAGGTGGAATTACAAATTTCGATCAATTCACCAGTTGGCGATTAACGTTATATAAAGACGCTTATGAAATCTTTAGAAAATTCCCTTATTTTGGAGGGGGATGGACTTATAAACTACAAGTTGGTAATTCCAATAGAGTAAATGTTTATCATAGTACCATTTTCCACACGCTAGCAATTAGTGGTATTGCCGGTGTGGTAGCGGTTGGTGTATTGATGATTTCACAAATGGCTTTACTTGTTAAAAAGCTAAATATCTATATCGGTATTGCCTCCATTGCCTTCTTAACCACTTTATTCCATGGTTTAATGGATAATACCGTTCATATGTTAATCTATACCATTTTAACCATCTTCTTATTTGTGGCTATCGAACGTGATGATGGCATCATTGAATACGAAGAGACAAAGACATTCCCATTTGTATTAGAATAAAAAAAGGGACAGCCCTATCTAGGCTGACCCTTTTTTATTCGTTATGTCTTAGGGCATCAACTGGGTTTTTTCTAGCGGCTATCGCTGAAGGAATTAACCCTGCAATAAAGGTTAATGCGACACTTATTAATATCATTACACCAATATGAATAAGTGTAATACTTACGACATCTTTCATTTGTGGTTCTAATGATGCAATCCATACATTTAGTGGTAGGGATATTAAATAGCTTATCAAACTACCCATAATACCACTCGTCAGTCCAATTAAGAACGTTTCACTGTTAAAGACTCTCTTAATGTCTTTCTTTCTTGCCCCTAAGGCTCTTAAGACACCAATTTCTTGGGTTCTTTCTAAGACACTCACGTAGGTAATAATACCTATCATAATCGATGATACTACTAAACTAATGGAAGCAAACACCACTAAAACAATTTGAACCATACTCACGACTTGTTGCATCGCTTTACCAACGCTTTGGGTAATGTCTGTGTATAAGATTTGGTTGGCTTCTTCAGTTTGTGTTTTATTATAATTATCTAAAACCTGTTTAATCTTGACTTTATCTTCATAGCTATTTGGATAAATCGCAAGGGTGGTAGGGACATCTGAATTACCTAAATGTTGAAGCGCCATTTCTTTGGTGATATTGGCTGAAAAAGGTGTTCCTGCAGGAATGGTCATGCCCCCAAATTCTAAATCATAGACTAAATAGTCTTTT
Organism: uncultured Acholeplasmataceae bacterium; assembly: GCA_964387195.1. Lineage (GTDB taxonomy): Bacteria > Bacillota_I > Bacilli_A > Acholeplasmatales > UBA5453 > DUQU01. The sequence goes on along the minus strand of CAYLVT010000010.1, from coordinate 9,303 downwards.
TCTTTTTGTAAAGCGACGATATCTGAAGTTTTAGCCATGTTGATAGCGTATTTACTGAGACTTTGTGCATAAAAGATCCCATCACCCATAGAAAACATGGTATCTTCTTTAGGCATTAAAACACCAACAACCTTTAATGTAATCCCATTATCATAGGCGTTAGTTAAGTCTGCGTTAGTACGGTAAACCACTCTATCTACATTGGTAGCATCTTCATAATAATAATCATTATAATGGGCAAGTTTTAATTCTTTTCCAACAACACTCTCATAAGTAATGAGTTCGTTAGGATCGAAGTTAAAGGCTTCTAATACATGTTTATTAACGCGGTAGTATTGATCCATCAACACAACCACTTCAAAAGTATTATCAACCATTTCTTCACGATATAATCTCCCTGAGATGACTTGATAATATTCATCTAAAAACTCTGGTTCTAATTGGGAAAAGATACTACTAGAAGCCGTTTTAACACTTGAATCACTATCGTGTTTTAAAAAGAGGGTTTGATTTGAATAACCATATTCAATACTTCGGTAGGTATTTTTGTCTAAGTTTGCCTCTAGGAAGTCAATATATTCTTGGGTAATGATATTTTGGTGGCTATTTCTTCGGTTACTTGGATCATACGATTGAAAGCCCCCTAAGTCAACGGGTTCTCTTTGATAAGCGTTAAAATCTAAGTCTAAGTGAATCTCATTAATTAAAAGAGGGACACTGGCTAGTGATTCTCTTTCTAAGTCTCTAATAATCTTATTAAAGCCATTTCCAAGACCTAAGACTAACAAAACACCAATAATGCCAATACTTCCTGCAAACGCGGTTGTTAGTGTTCTACCAAGTTTCGTTCTTAAGTTTCTAAACGATAGTTTAAGCGCTTGAAGGTAGTTCATCGATGTTTTTCTTGGGTTATAGTGAGCTTTGATTTCTTTATCTAAAACCTCTTTTGAATCGCTTAATAACTCGCCATCTAATAAATTAATGACTCTAGTGGCGTATTTGTCTGCGAGGTCTTTATTATGAGTCACCATAATCACAAGTGTATCTTGTGAAATTTCTTTAATTAAATCAAGAATCGCAACACTTGTTTTTGTATCAAGTGCCCCTGTAGGTTCATCGGCTAAAATAATCTCAGGGTCATTGGCTAACGCTCTAGCGATAGCGGCTCGTTGTTTTTGCCCACCAGATAACTGAGCAGACTTTTTATACATTTGGTCTTCTAGGCCGACTCTTTTTAATACCTCAATTGCCTTTTCTCTACGTTCTTTTGCGCTAATACCACTTAATGTCATACCCATTTCTACGTTTTCAATAATCGATATGTGGTTAATTAAATGATAATTTTGGAAAATAAAACCAACCTTATTGTTTCGATAATAATCCCAATCATGATCTTTAAAGTCTTTGGTCGATTTACCTTCAATAATTAAATCACCTTCGGTATATTGATCCAATCCACCAATGATATTAAGTAGCGTGGTTTTACCACAACCACTCGGACCTAATATCGCCACAAAACTTGACTTTTCAAAGGAAAGGTTGATGTTTTTTAAGGCGGTAAAAGGTTTCCCTGCAATCATATAATCTTTTTTAATATTATAAAGTCTTAACATAGTTATACCCACTTTCAACTGTTTATAATTATAACATATATTACCTGATATACGGCTCTTTTTATATTTTTTTACATTTAAAGGCTTACATTTTATTTAAAATCACAACCGTTTCTGTTTCAATGGTTTGGGGAAACATAGAAACCGGAATCACTTCTACTATTTCATATAAATGTAAGAGTTGTTTGATGTCTCTTGTGAGTGTTTTTAAATTACAGGATATATAAATAATTGTTTTGGGATGTTTCATCTTAATAACCTCTATCAGTGATTGATGTAATCCAGCTCTTGGGGGGTCAACAATTAACGTATCAAACTCTAATTTAAAAAGCTCATCTTCTACTTTTCCATAGATTGATGTAAGGTTATTAATATGGTTATCTAGAATTGCTATTAAACCCGATTGATAAGAGGCTTTGTTTGATTCTATAGAATACACATGTTTTGCATAAGGCGCTAAAAGAATGCCTATGGTAGCTGCACCGGCATAGGCATCTACAATCACACCATCTACATCATCTTTTAGTCTTTGAAACATCTTTATCGCAACTTCATAATTGGTTTGAAAAAACGTATCACTATAAAGTTTAAAGGTTTTATCCATGAAGTTAAGGAGAATATAATCACTGCCTTTAAAAGGGATAAATGTGTTGTTTTCTTTGATTACCATATTATAATTTAATCCTTTAAAATAAATGGATTCTTTCCAAGGTTTATTGGTTATAAACGTAATAAGTATCGAATCGGTTGCGCGAATTTGGATTTGTTTTAAAGCATCATCTATGAGCTTATGTTTATTAAATATAGCGTTTAATTCTTCAATAACTTTATTGATCTTAGGTAGTGCTAATAGGTGACTTTTAATAGGTTCCAAGATATGGGATTTGGCTTTATAAGTACCTAATCTTAAAAAACTCTCTTTTTGAACATGAAGGGTAATCTTATTTTTATAATGGGCTTCATCCCCAAAGATAATGGGGGATGGATGAATGTTTATGTTTGTGATTTTTTCAAATGTTTCTTTTGTAATATGTACTTGATGAATGAGTTGTTGTTGATAAGCTAAGTGAGATAGTGGGGCGTAAGAAAGAGGATAATCCATAACCCGATGTTTGCTTTTTTTGATGTGTTTAATAACCCTTGCAAAAGCAAACCTCCCCTTATCATCAACCACTTCTATTATCGCTTTTTCGTTAGGAAGAAGGTTTTCAACAAAGTAGATTTTATCTTTTTTAACAATACCGAAACCTTGAAAATCTAAGGATAGAGCTATTTCTTCCATGAATCTAATTCTTTATAAATAGAAGCCATTCCTGCTTCACTGGTTTCTTTATATTTTGAATCCATATCTAAACCTGTTTGATACATCGTCTTAACAATCATATCAAAAGAGATTTTTCTTGTCTCAAATAAGATAAGCGCAAGTTCACTTGCGTTTATCGCTCTAAATGCCGCAACCGCATTTCGCTCAATACAAGGTATTTGAACATAGCCACCTACAGGATCACAGGTTAAGCCTAAATGGTGTTCCATTGCAATTTCTGCGGCATATTCAATTTGGTAAATCGATTCACCCTTTAAAAAAGCATACGCTGCCGCAGCCATGCTACACGCACTTCCGACTTCCGCTTGACAGCCACCTACAGCACCAGAGATGGTCGCATTTTTTCTTATTAAATTACCAAATAATCCGGCAATCGCAAGGGCATTAATAATGTCTTTTCTTGGAATATCTACATGTTGGTTTGCATAGTATAAAACCGCAGGTAAAACACCACTTGCACCACACGTAGGAGCTGTAACCACAATACCACCGCTGGCGTTTTCTTCATTAACCGCAAACGCATAGGTAGAAAGCAGGGTTCTATTTTTTAAATGGGTATCGGTTTGTTTTAAAGCATTTTTATATAAGGTGTGTGCTTTTCTTTCAACCTTTAAAGAACCAGGTAATAACCCGGTCGCACTCATGCCTTTTTGAATGGTCTTAACCATTTGATCATAAACCATTTCTAAGTATGAAAAAAGGTCTTCCTCTTCATATTTTTTAATATAGTCTAGCAAAGAAATTTGATGCGTTTTACAATAATCTCTAATCGCATCAAACGTTGAATGTGGGTAAACAATCGGTGATGATTCTTTTTCATTGTTAAATAAAATATCACCACCACCAAGTGAAACGACTTCGATGGTTTGGACTTGTTTATCTTCTTTAAAGACTTCAAAAATTAGCAAATTTGGATGTGCTTTTGCATCAATGGCTATTTTAATCTCGACATCAACTAAAATATCTTTAATCACTTTATCTGTTAAATGACCTTCACCCGTTAAAGCCAGTGAATTATAAAGCGTCACAACAAAATGGTGATTGGGATACATCTCTTTTATGCGCTCACTCGCAAAGGCAGGCCCCATGGTATGACTACTGGATGGCCCGTGGCCTATTTTATATAATGTTTTAATCGATCTCATAGAGTTCCCTATATTTATCTTTTAAATACCTAATATAATATTTTGGATTAAATGGTTCATTGGTCGCAATCATTAATAACTCTTTGGGGGTATGCATTCTACCGTAGGTATGAATACGTTGTTTCATCCATTGATTAATTTTATCAATCTGCCCATCTTTAATCGCTAAGCGAATACTAAAGTCTTTCTCCATTTCATAATAGAGTTGAGCTGCAATCGCAGAACCTAGTGCGTAGGTAGGAAAATAGCCAAACGCGCCCATTGCCCAGTGAATGTCTTGGAGTACGCCTAGTGAATCTTTTTTAACACTAACCCCTAAGTATTCTTTATAAAGTTTATTCCAGAGTTTAGGAATATCTTTTGTCTTTAAATTGTTTTCATAAATTTGCTTTTCAATTTCATAGCGAACCATAATGTGAAGTGAATAAGTTAATTCATCACTATCAACTCGAATAAAATCACACTTCACGCGGTTGATATAGGCGTAAAAATCATCTAATGACACCCGTTTTAGTTTGGGAAAATAGGTTTGAAGTTTGTGATAATGGGTTTCCCAAAATGGATAACTTCTGCCAATCATGTTTTCATAAAACCTCGATTGTGATTCATGAATGCCCATCGATGCCCCACCTGAAAGGGTGGTGCCATCGAAATCCGGGTTTACTTGTTGTTCATAGATACCATGTCCCATTTCATGAATGGTTGAAAAAATAGCTGAATCTATTTCTTTTTTATACGCCGTTGTTATTCTGGTGTCTACCGAAACCAAACCACTTGTAAAGGGGTGAACACTTTCTTTAATGGTACCTTTGTTTAAGTCATAACCAAAGATAGAAGAAAGATCGTGGGTAAACTTTCGTTGTAAATCAACATCAAAATCGCCATGGGTAAGTACTCTAGGTAGGCGTCTTCTTTCTTTTGAAACCGTTAAGACAAAGGGGACTAACTCTTTATTAAGTGTCTTGAAAAAGGCATCATAATCCTTCATGGTCATTGATTCTTCATACATGTCTAAGAGCACATCATAGCCTTTTAGTTCATCGGTTTCTAAGTATTTTATGATGTTTTTATTATAATTAATGATTTTTTCCAACGTTGGGGCAAAGTAATTAAAGTCATCTTTAACTTTTGCCTCATGCCAGATCACTTTACTCTCCCCAAGTAATAATTGGTGAGCTAAATATTCATCTTTAGGGATCTTTCTTGTTCGGTCAAGTTTGCGTTTTTCAAGTTCAATCTCACGCTTAAAATGACCCTCTAAGTCCTCTTTTGATAACGCATCAATCGCTTCGATCCTTTGTTCATCCATTAGGAGATTATAGCGTTCTTTATTCAATACTTCCATTTGTTTTAAACGATAATTAAGTGCGGCTTTAGGACTTTCTGTTTCGGCGTCCCAAGATAATAGCCAAAGTGCATAATTGTATGCGTTTATCTTCTTTTGAAATGCTAAATAGACATCTTTCATTATTTATTCTCCTTAAATTAGTAATAATGTCGCAAGTCCTAAATAAATCAATAGGCTAAAAATATCATTAATCGTTGTCATAAAGGGACCACTAGCAACACTAGGATCAACATTAAGTCTTTTAAACACTATAGGAATCGTTGCCCCAGAAAAGGTTCCAATAATTAAACTTAGTAGTAAAGATACAGAAACGACCATACTAACCTGAAGGTTATTAATGCCTGTATCATTAATAAATGTTAAGAGTACAAACGCAGCTACAAATCCAAATAAAGCACACATAAAGCTGTTAATAAACCCAATTATGATTTCTTTAAACACATGATTTGATAACTTTGCGTTAGGTTCTTTTGTGATTTTAATGACCGTTGAGGCTAATGATTGGGTACTTACATTTCCGGCCATATCAAGAATCATTGTTTGAAAATAAGCAAGTACAACAACACTACTGATCGTAGCACTAAAGGAAGATAAAACGGTCGAGGTGAATATCGATAAAAACAACAACACAACCAACCAAGGCAACCTGGATTTCGCTTTCTTATAAGCTTTTGTGTCAATTGATTGCTCGGTAATTAAGGCTAGGTTTCGATATTGTTCAAGGGTTTCTTCCTTCAACAAGTCAAGCGCATCTTCTGCGGTAAATATCCCCTTTAATGTGCCTTGTTTATCAATAATAGGGATCATTTCTAAGTCATAATGCTGGATGGTATCTATGGCTGCATAAAGCGGCGCATCTTCTTTTAGTGAGTGAAACTTTGTTTGCATTAAATTTTTTATTTTTCTGGGTGCCCTTGCAATAATCAATGTTTTTAAAGGTAATACCCCAAGCAGTTTATCTTTCTTATCAATAATGTATAAATAGTCAATCAAAGTTTCATCCGTTGATTGACTTACAATAATACTCATCGCTTGTTTCACATCTAAATCATCTGATAAGGTGATGAAATTATTTTGATAAAATTGTTGTAGTGGATAGATCATATAAACACCTCAATAAACACTAACGCAAGTCCATAGTATAAAATAATACTAAAGATATCGACAAACGTCGTAATTAAGGGACCACTTGCGTTTGCTGGGTCAAAGCCTAAACGTTGAAACATTTTAGGAACTAGTGTTGAAATTAAAGACGTCACTACCATTGTAATTAAAAGTGTTAAACCAATCACACTTGAAAACACCAAAGGACTTTGATCAAGTCTTGGATTAAAGTAAATGGTTCCAAAAGTAATCATAAAACCAATTAATCCAACTAAAGTCCCGATATAAATGGATGAGACGATCTCTTCTTTAATATGTCTTTTGTATGGTATATCTAAATCAAAGTTCATCACAACTAAGCTTGTTGAGAAACTTTGGGTTCCAAAGTTTCCAGCCACGTCTAAAATAAGCGGTTGAAATACAATAAGGATGGTATAGGTTGATATAATGGCTTCATATCTACTCATGATTACCGCTATAGGTAGAGCCATTACTAGTAAGAAAAACAACCATGGTAATCTTGATAACGCACTCTTAAAAATACTAGAATCTAATAATCCAAATAACCCAGTTAACTTTTGAACGTCTTCTATCGCTTCTTCTTCATAAATATCAAGCGCATCATCGACTGTGATCATCCCAAGGAGTTCATGTGATTCACTAACCACAGGCATTTGATAAATACCTTCTTCCTGAATCGTCATGGTAACCTCATCAATATCGTCTTCATCAAAGACAAAAACACTAGCTGTATAAAGTGATTCTATTGACATTGGAGATTTTGCTTTTATGAGTCTTTTTAAAGGCACAGTTCCTAAAAATATATCGTTTTTATCTACGACAAATAATGTTTGAATGGTTTCTACTTCTGGTGCTTCTTTAATGAGTGTTTTCATGGCTTCTTTAACATCCATTTCAGGCCGGATAGTGATGATGTTTGTGCTCATCCAAGCACCCGCTTCATCTTCATCGTATTCTCTTAGAGACTGAATTTCTTCTTGGGTTTCTTCATCTAAGTGTTGAATCCATTCATCAGCGGTTTCATCATCCACTTCTAAAGCGATATCCGTAATGTCATCTGGTTCCATTAAAGAGATAATTTCCCCAACTTCTTCATGTTCTAAGTCTTCTAATAACTCACTGGCATCACTTGGTTTAATATAGGTTAATAACTCCGCTTTACTTTCGCTAGATAACAAGTCAAAGAAATCAATCTGTTCATCGACATCTAAAGCATCATATAAAACGGATAAGTCATATCCGTGTAAGTTTTTTAGATATTCAATTTTTTCAATTTCATTTAAATTTCTATATGTTTCTAGCACCTTATCACCTTTTTTTATTATACTATAAAAAGCCTTAAATAAAAAGGCTACAGTTTAAGGGGTAATTCAATTAAATTGCTCGTATAGAATAGAATGTGTAATCCTGCACTTTTTCAAAGTGTACACGCGCACTGCGGGTTTGTCAATCCTTGTGGTCATTTATAATTTTATTTCCTTTCTAATATTTGGAACTAAAACTGATTGACAAACCCGCAATATTATAAACAAGAAATAAAAAAAGACTAAATTACATGTCATTAATTGACGCTTTAAAAACATGTGGAATATATTAGAAAAGTTTATTAAAACAATTTTTATACGATACAATATATTAAATACAATTATTTGTTAGGAGGAAATCATGACAGCACTTTATGTAATTATGATTATCTTAGGAGTTATTATTATTGGTTTAGGTTTTTTTATTGGCATTAAACTATCAAAAAATATTTCCGTCAAAAACAAACATCTTATTGAAGAATTTGAAAGCAAGCACCCATCTGATTTAACAATTAGTGAAATTAATCAATATCAAACGATCAATATGAAAAAAACATTTTCATTTGTGGGAATGATGCTTGTTGGATTTTTAATTGGTGGTGGATTAGCTATAGCTGGTCTAGTACTACTATTAATGTAATTTATGTTTTAAAATAAATTAAACACTACTTAAATATTAAAAAGACTGTAGAGAAATGAAGTTTTAAAATTCTTCATACACTCCACAGTCTTTTTTGTTTTAATTATATATCCCGCAATAAACAGATATATCAATACCTGATATTTTTAGCTCAACATTAGCAAAATGATCATTAAACTTGACATATATCAAATCATTAATCACAGACTGGAAACTCCATAATTTGAGGTATAGCATATTTGTTTGGGAGGATTTGGGTATAAAATAACAGCATTTTAAAATTAAATATATAGCATGAAACAATCATTCGGTTAAAAAAGACCATTTTTTGTCAAAAAATATGTTCACACAATGGACGAAATCATCACAGATAGAGAAAAAACCACCGGATACCTTTGAAGGTCATCCGATGGCTGATTATTCTTCAATTGAGTTAAAAATAGAATCTTGTCAAGTATGTGTCTAGTATATAACAAGTGCTATTTTAGAGAAAGTAACGTAATAGACTCCACATGATATGTTTGAGGAAACATATCAAGTGGTATCGTGTATTCAATATCGTATTTTCCCTTAAAATAGGATATATCTCTTGATAGAGTCGACGGATCACAAGAAACATAGGCAATTTTCTTAGGCTTTAATTTTAAAACTGCGTCAATAAATGCTTTATCAAGACCCATCCTTGGTGGGTCTACAATCAGTTTATCAAAGGTTTTGTTTGCATTTAGGATATAGTTTGTTGCATCCCCTTGATAGAATGTAACATTGTTTATTTTATTTATGGTTTTATTTCTATTGGCTAAG
>CAYLVT010000009.1:16473-32472 GCA_964387195.1 uncultured Acholeplasmataceae bacterium | reverse complement strand
GCTGTTTTAAGTGGGGTTTCTTTAGGAATCCAGCCTCTTATTAGTGAAGCTTATGGGAAAAAGAATAAGCCCATGATTAAACATTATGGATTTATTGGTGTAATTACCGCACTCATACTTGGTAGTTTGATCTTATTGATCGGTCAATTAATGCCTGGATTATTGGCGATGATATTTATTGAAGATAAAGATGTCATTCATTAAGCAATAAAAGGCATTAGACTTTACTTTTTAGCCTTTCCATTAACCGCAGTAAACTTAGTTTTTACCGTCTATCTACAAAGTCAAAAACAAACACTTAAAGCTTTTTTATTAAGTCTTCAAAGAGGGTTAATTTGGATTATTATTTTGTTGGTTGTTTTTTCGAATTTGATGGGAATACATGGCGTTTGGTTGGTTAAATTATGTGCAGAAGGCATAACTTTAGCTATTGGTTTATTATTCTTTTTGCCTAAAAGAAACAAACGGGTCAATACTTTAAAGACTGTATAAAAAAAGCACCTCTACTTACGCCGTAAATAGAGGTGTTTTTTATCGATTATTTTACATTGTGTTTATAAAAACGCGCCTTATCCGCAACTGGAATACTTGGACTAAAAGTGCCTGGTTCTGTTTCTTTTAATACTTCACCTAAGACGGTGAATTTAGAATCAATGGTATCGACATACCAAACCAAGAGCGCTTCTGGGGTAACCGGTCTTTTTGCAGCACCAAAGTTAGGTAATCCATGGTGAGATAATAATATATGATTAAGCATTAAGACTTCTTCGGTTTGTTCATAATTTAGCGTTTTCGCAAGCATCATCACTTCTTGGGAGATCATCACTAAGTGGCCAATGAGTTGGCCTTCTTTTGTATATTCTCCCCCTTCAAAACCAGATAATTCATCGACTTTACACAAATCATGTAGGATAATACCCGCATACACAAGATCTTTATTAATAAAGGGATAAACCTTTAATAACCCCTTAGCGATATCAAGCATGGTTTTTGTATGATAAGCTAACCCACCAATATAAGCGTGGTGAAACTTCACCGCGGCTGGATAGGTGTAGAAGCCCTTTTCATATTTTTTATATAACGTATGCGTAATTTCTTTTAAAATTGGGTTTTTAATTTTATCTAGATATTGTTCAATCGCTTGTCTTGCTTCTTTGATATCGAGCGGGGAAAACGCATAATAAGCTGATAATTTATCTCTTAATAAAGCGGGATCATCCACTTTATTAAAGAGTTCTTCATACGAAATTAAATGATTTTGAATTTTATCATTTAAGATAACCGTCTCATAGGTAAAGACGTATACTTTATCTACTTTTATCTCATTGGCTTGTTCTTTGGTGAGTTTAATATTTAATCGTTCGTTATCTTTTGTAACGATATTACAATTATAAAAATCCTCCCCAATATTTAAGTTTTCTATTTTACCTTCAATATGCATATTAATCCTCCTTTATAAAGATGTAACAACCAGGTTTGTTCACAAGCAATTCATTTTCCTTTAAATTGGTTAGATGATCTTTATTAAATATAAGTTCATAGTTTAATCCTGGAGTTAGTAATTCATGTTCATAATCGTTTTTAAAATAAACAGACAACGTTTTATTTAAATCCGTAAGCTGAAATAATATCGTGTTTTTTTCAGGACTTGTTGGTTGAATGCGAACTTGTTTTTTTATTTTCGCATTTGAGTCTAATCGAAACACTCGGTGTTGTTTTCTCAAGGCAATCAGTTCTTTTGTAGTATTGACTAAGTCTTTATAAGTATTTTTATTATCCCAGTTAATTTCATTAATAGCATCACTCGATTTATAGGAGTTTTCAACCCCTTGTTTACTTCTAATAAACGATTGGCCTGCGTGAATAAAGGGTATCCCTTGAGCTAAAATGGTAAACGCTAATGCTAAACCCGCATAATCCATAATTTCTGCTTCAGTTAAGTCACTTCTTAAGATTTTAGCTCGATCATAAAAGGTGTGATTGTCATGACACTCAACATAATTGATTGACTGACTCGGGTTTGCAAATTTATAGCGGTCGATTGCACTTCCTGTAAATAAGTAATAAAGCTCATTTTTCTTCACTTTTCCACCCAATGCATAACCTACGGTTTTAGAAAATGTGCCCCCTTTAATAATGTCTCTAAATGAATCGTTAAAAAAGGCAATATTAGGCATTAAACGGGCATTACTCATGTTCGATCTTAGTTCTTTTGCAACCGTTGAGTCCATCACCCATCCTTCCCCATATATAATCACATCTGGATCAATTAATTTGGCTTCTATATCTACTTTTGTCATTAATTCAATATCATGTAGACCCATTAAGTCAAAGCGAAAAGCACTAATATTAAATGTATTCATCCAATGTTTAATCGATTGTAGGATGAAATGATGCATCATCATTCGCTCAGATGCGGTATCATTGCCACACCCACTAGAATTAGTCCTAATGCCATTTTTATCAAAACGATAAAAATAACCAGGCACCAAATCTTCAAAAGGAAATGTTTTCATATTATACACGTGGTTATAAACCACATCCATAGATACCCTCATCCCCTTATGATGAATCTCATCAATGAGTTCAATGAGTTCATTAATTCTTTTATAAGGATCGTTTGGATCAGTTGAATAAGAACCTTCAACCACATTAAATTGACTGGGGTTATAGCCCCAGTTATAACTGTCAAATTGGTTTAATTCATCCACACCTTCAAAATCAAAAATTGGTAATAACTGCAGATGGGTAATGCCGAGTGTAGAAATATAATTAATGCCTTCATCTTGATGATTTTCTAATAACCCTATAAACTTACCTTTTTGATTAACCTTCGATGTTTTAGAACTTGTTAAGTCCCTAATTGATGCCTCATAAATGACCGCATCAACCCGTTTACCAGAAAACTTTGGCTTTTTATATTTAAACTTTCTAAATTTTGTAGGATCGACGATATATGCATACTCACCATTGGCAGTTGATGAGATTGCATACGGGTCTTTAATCGTTTTAAACCATTCATTAATCCTAACACGGTATCTATACTTTACACCTTCTAAGTTTTGAAATACCTCTATAGACCACAAGCCACTACTGTGATATTTAAGGTCAATGTATTGTCTCATCCCACTAGGCATCACAAGTTCTAGTTCAATTTCTTTTGCCACGGGACTCCATAATTTAAATGTGGTTTTTTCTTTTGAATAGGTGACACCTAGATCATGATCATCGTATTCATACATCATATCAAAGAGTTCCGTTCTTACGATTTTTCCAATCCGTAAAAAGGATAATCTTCGCTCTTCATCAGACACATAATACGAAGCGTTTAATTCAAGTGTTTCATTGATTTCCGTGGTGTATTTTGTTTCTTGACCTAAAGATTCCACTTTCATTATCGTGAGTGGGATTGTTTCATTTTCAGAGATTAAGTTGAATGCTTTATCATGACGATTAAACCGGTTAGGTACAATAATCGTAATTAAGTTAAATCCATCTAAATAGGAAAAAAATTCGCTTTTCACTTTAATTTCTCCTCTACATAGTTTATTAACGTTTCTTTGTCATTTTTCAATTCTTTTAAAATGACTTTTCTTACAAGTTCATCGAGTAATTCTCTTAGCCAAGCACCTTGTTTTTTATCTGTTAGCGCTAAAATATCATTACCCTTAATCGCTAAATCTGTCACACTTTTAATCGCTAAATTATCGTGTAGTTTTTTAATCTCTGGAATTTCATTTGGACGTATCTTTAAATAAAACATCACACGGTTTGCTAAAATAGAGATTTCCAAACCATTTTCATATAAATCTAGTTCATTAATCGCTTTCTTTTTTAAGACAAGTTTAACAGCTTTTTGGTATTTGTTTTTATGGACATTAGAAAACTTCCATGCCCCATCTATGCGTTTATTTAATGCAAAACAAAGTGTAAAAAATGTATCTGTATATAAGGATTCGCTCACGTGTTGATTAATGTATTCAATCCCTTTTTTTAAACCTGGCAAATACTGATGTAGGTTTGTATATTCTAAAGACTTTAAAGCAAGTAATTGATGAGTGCCTTGAATAATCTTTAATACTTCGTTTAAGATGCGTTCGTTTGGTAGATGTTCAATTAAATGGCTGTGCGTTTTCATCGCATCAAGCGTTTTTTGTTCAATATCAAAACCTAATTTTGATTGAAAATAAACCGCTCTTAAAAGACGTAGCGCATCTTCATTAAAACGTTCTAGGGGTTCGCCTATCGCACGAATAACTTTTTTATCTAAATCTGCCTGACCACCAACATAATCATAGATATTAAAATCTTCATCCATCAATAAACCATTAATCGTAAAGTCTCTGCGTTTTACATCTTCTTCTTTAGAATCGGTAAGGATAACTTCTTCAGGACGTCTATAGTCTTGATAGTTAGATTCCATACGATAAGTAGTAACTTCAATATTGATGGTGTCATGTAAGATTGTTGTGGTGCCATATTTTAAGCCTGTAGGGACAGATCTAAATAAATTAAGCACATCTTTTGGTTTCGCATTTGTTGTAATATCAATGTCGTTAATTGGATAGCCTAAAAGATGGTCTCTTACACAACCACCAACATAATAAGCTTCAAATCCATTTCTTTTGAGTTTTTCTATGACAAATCTGCCTTTTCTTAATTCCATACTCTATTATTATATCATAATCTTTAGAGATTATAGATATTCCATCCACAAAGAAAAATAAATTTAATACTAAAAGCCATGATATAATAAAGATAGGTGAAATTATGCATTTTGTTAAAGAAAAAATAACTCATGAAGAGATTATAAATAAATCTAGGTTTATTACTTATTTAATCCCTGTAAAAACCATTGAAGATGTCAATAACGAACTCAATACAATCAAACGTCTTCATTATAACGCTACCCATCATTGTTATGGCTATATCTTAGATAATCAGTCCATTCAAAAATCCAATGATGATGGCGAACCTGCGGGCACCGCAGGGATGCCTATTTTACAAGTTCTTTTAAAAAACGAACTCAGTGATGTGCTTTGTGTAGTGGTTCGTTATTTTGGCGGTATCCATCTTGGTAAAGGTGGCTTAATAAGGGCGTATAGTAGCGGTGCAAGTGAAGCGATAAAAAAGGCTTCCCTCTATAAGGAAGCCCTAAGGACAATGTATGCGATAACCATTGACTATAGTTTGTATGATCAAGTTAATTACTACTTAAATGAACACGCTTATGTGGATGAAACCCAGTTTAGTGATAAAGTTTATATTACCTTTTATCTCTATAATGATGATATCCAAACATTTTTAGACGCGTTTCATCATCAATTTGAAGCGATAACGTTAAGTGAAGTTATCATTAAATTACCGCTGCAATCATAAGATAAATCTTTTCAAAGATTACCCCTAAAACATGACCTGCAAGTAAAGATAATAACGTATAAATACTTCTTATTTCCCATATGTGGTTTTGTTGCATTTTTTCTTCTATTCTAACCGCTCTTAAACTCTTAAATGCCCACATAAAGCCAATGAGGAGGCCTCCAAAATAAAAGTAATGGTTCATTTTGTGCCAAATAAACGATCGCCACAATCACCTAAACCTGGGTATATGTAGCCTTTTTCATTTAAGCCTTCATCCATTGCAGCTAAATAAATATCTATATCAGGATGAACACTTTGTAGGAACTCAACCCCTTCAGGGCAACCAACAATGCCTACAAATCGAATATCATTTACACCTCTTCTTTTAAGAAGGGTAATACACGCAGCCGCGCTTCCGCCTGTTGCAAGCATTGGATCAACGACTAAAACCGTTGATTCTTTTATTTCTGGTGGAAATTTTGCAAAGTATTCATGAGGTTGAAGCGTTTCTTCATCACGGTATAATCCTACATGCCCTATTTTAGCTTGAGGAATAATTCTATGAATCCCCTCAACCATACCAAGACCTGCCCTTAGTATTGGTACAATAACAACCGGTTTTTCAAGCACATAAGCCGTTGTAGCCATTAACGGTGTTTCTACGGTAGTAGGTATGGTTTTAAAATCTCTAGATATTTCATACGTTAAGAGTAAACCTATTTCACTTACGGCTTCTCTAAAATCTTTAGTACCTGTATCCTTATCTCTAATCTTGGCCATTTTATGGTCAATTAAAGGATGATTTAAGATGTGTAGTTTTGCCATAATTTATACCTCATATTCCTTAATCTTGTTGATTCTATTTTGATGTCTTTCTTCGAAAGTTTCATTACGAAATGCTTCAATCATCTTAACCGCATCTTCAAACGATGTCGTTCTACCACCAAACGCAATAATGTTTGCGTTGTTGTGTTTTTTAGCTAATCTAGCGGTGTTTTCATCATAAACTAAAGCGGCTCTAGCGCCTTTAACTTTGTTTGCGGCAATAGATATCCCAATACCTGTTCCACATATTGCAACCCCAACTTCATAAGGGTTTTTAACGACTTCTTTACCTATTTTAACGCCATAATCAGGATAATCTACTGAATCTAAGCTATACGTTCCTAAATCCCTTACTTCAATGTGTTGACTTTTAAAGTGTTGGATGAGTTTTTCTTTTAATTCATAGCCTGCATGGTCACTTGCGAACACAATCATTATTCATCACCTCTATAAAAAAGTATAACATATTTTCATGTGAGTTTTTAAGAAAACTTTTTAGAATTGATTATTTATATTTATCGTATTTTTTTCTTTGAGAAGTATTTAGGATTTTTTTCCTTAGTCTCACGCTTTTTGGAGTAATTTCAATAAGTTCATCGTCATTAATAAACGCCATACAGTTTTCTAGTGACATTTGTTTAGGGCGTTTTAAGACAAAGGTCGAATCTTTATTGGCACTTCTCATGTTGGTGAGTTGTTTTTCTTGTGTGATATTGATTGCTAAATCATCATCTTTTGATGCTTCTCCAACAATCATCCCCTCATAAACTTCTGTGCGTGGTTCGATAAATAAAGAACCCCTAGATTCCAAATGGGAAATAGCGTAGGCGGTAGAAAACCCTTCATTAATGGATACAAGCGCGCCTGTTTTTCTTTGAATGGTTATCCCTTTTTCTTCGGGTCTATAATCCAAGAAATTATGACTCAGTACGCCATAGCCTTGGGTTAAACTTAAGAAAGTTGTTTGAATACCTATCAAACCTTTAGAGGGCATATGAAACGTGATTTTAGTTTGCGTTTTATGAGAGTGCATATCAATCAAAATGGCACGTCTAGAACTAAAGAGTTCAATCACATTACCTAAAAAGTCATTGGGTACGTCAATGGTGACATATTCATAGGGTTCTTTAACTATATCGTCTTCTTCTATCAATATGACTTCAGGTCTAGAAACCATGAACTCATATCCTTCTCTGCGCATTGTTTCAATTAAAATACCTAAGTGTAACTCACCTCTACCAGAGACAATCCATGAGTCACTATCCAGACCTTTTTCAATAAGTAAGCTCACGTCTTTTTGTGATTCTAAAAATAATCTAGCTTCTAGTTTTGTTGAAGTGACGTGTTTCCCTTCTTTACCACTAAATGGACTTGTATTGGTTAAGAAGGTCATCTTAACGGTTGGTTTTTCAATATATAGTGGTTTAAGAGGAAGAATATTGTTTAAGTCATTAATGGTTTCACCAACATGAATATTAGATAAACCACTTACCGCAATAATATCACCCGCATACGCTTCTTTAACATCAACTTTTTCTAAGCCCATAAAGGTTGATAGCCGTTGTACCCTAAATGATTCGATACTACCATCAAGTCGAACGATGCTTACCATTTGGTTTACTTTAATTGTACCCTCATAGATTTTTCCAATTCCGATTCTACCGACATACTCATTATAATCGAGTAAGGCTGGTTGGAATTGAAGTGGATTTTCTTTACTGCCTTTAGGTGATGGTACATAAGAGATAATTTTATCTAGCAGTGGTTTCATATCTTCTTCTAGTGTTTCTTCATAAGAAGATTTGCCTAAAATACCTGATGCGTAAACAATAGGAAAATCAAGTTGCTCATCGGTAGCACCAAGTTCTAAAAATAGCTCATAAACTTCATCAATAACTTCTTTAGGTCTTGCAAACATTCTATCCATCTTATTAATAACAACAATGGATTTTAAGTTCTCTTTTAATGCTTTTGATAAAACAAACCTAGTTTGTGGCATAACCCCTTCATACGCATCCACGACCAAACAAACGGCATCAACCATTTTCATTATTCTCTCAACCTCTCCCCCAAAATCGGCATGTCCAGGGGTATCTAGGATATTTATTTTCACACCTTTATATTCAATAGCGGTGTTTTTAGCTAATATCGTAATGCCTCGTTCTTTTTCTAGATCTAAAGAATCCATGGTTCTACTATCAATCGTTTCATGAATATCTTTTCTCTCAGATGTTTTTAGCATTTCATCAACTAACGTTGTTTTCCCATGATCGACATGGGCAATAATCGCAATATTTCTTATCATACGTTCACTTCCTAAAACTGGTTTATTATATCATATGTGGTTATATCACACAACACATTTATCAAAATATTAAAAAAGCACCTAAATCATGGTGCTTATCGTTTAATCTTCTTCTTTTAATGCGGATTCGATTTGTTCTTTTGTAATTGAACCAATACGTAAATAGTTGATTTCTTCGTGAGTTAAATCTATGGTAGTAGAAGAAATATTTAAATAAAACGCATTATACTCTTCATAAATGTAATCCACTTTATCAGAAAAATGCTGTTTAATTAAATCGACATCATTGAGTGGCAGGTCACCAGATTTATTAACCGATGTGGTTAATAGGGGACCATTTTTCTTAATTAACCACAGCGCCGCATCGTGATTAGGGATTCTAACCCCAATCGTTTTTTCACCTGTTTTCTTAAAATGCGCTGATGTTGAGGGTAGAATCATTGTTAGCGGACCAGGCCAAAAGGCATGAGCAAGTTTTAAAACACGTTCATCAATCACAGCAATATCATTAATAGAGATCAGTGAATCACACAATACCGCAAGATGTTTAGTTTTTGATCTTTCTTTTAATTGATAAATACGTTCAATGGCCTCATTATCATATAAACGACACGCCAAACCATAAACCGTGTCGGTTGGAAAAATTACAACATCTCCATCGTTTAAGAAGCCTTCTTTTAATCCATATTCAAACATAATTATTTCCTTTCGATAAATGTAAATCTATCTTTACCACTACTATCCTTAATGTGTGTAATTGTAATATCATCAAAATATTTTAAAGCCAAAGCTTTTATTAAATGACTTTGGTCCCTACCATGTTCTAGCGCAACAAGAAACTTATCATTTAAGTGTGCCCTACATTCTTTAAAGATACGTTTGTATATATCAATACCTAGATCGCCTCCATATAAAGCAAGCGCTGGTTCTTTATCAACGGTTGTACCAATGAAACCTTTGTTCGGTATATACGGTGGATTTGAAACAATGATATCAAACTTACCTTGAATATTTGAACATAAATCACTAGCAATAAAGCGAACATTAGCCTCATGATTTTCGCTATTTTTTTGTGCGATAGTTAATGCTTTTTCACTTATATCTATTGCGATAATATTTGACTTGTTAGTTTCTTTAGCCAAAGTTATTGAAATGCAACCAGATCCCGTTCCTATGTCCAAAATATCGATGGTTTTATCGTTATAATATTCGTTTATATAGTCTATAACATGACTAACGAGTTCTTCGGTTTCCCATCTTGGTATAAAAACATTTTCATCTACATAAAACGTTCTACCATAAAAGTCTTGTTCATTAATAATGTATTGTGGGGGACGTTTTTTTATTGCATATTCATGAACTGCCCACATTACCTTATCGACAATAGACTGATCAACTTCACTATTTAAACTTAAAATGATATCTGAATGGCTTAAATTGCTGTACTTTAAAATAAATAGTTTAGCTACATTAGGTTCTAAGTCATGCTTTAAAATGATATCTTTTGCTTTTTTGACTAAATCGTTATACGTCATGCTCTTTTGATTCTAGTTTTCTTCTTTGTATCTCGTTTAATAAAGGCTCTAATATTAAATCTAGTTTACCTTCCATAATTGCATCTAATCGTTGCACAGTTAAACTAATACGGTGATCAGTTACTCTATTTTGGGGGTAGTTATACGTTCTGATTTTTTCGCTTCGTTGACCTCTACCAACCAAAGACAATCTCGTTTCCCCTTCTTTTTCAGCTTGCTCTTGAAGGTATTTATCATAAATCCTTGTAACCAGTAATTTATACGCTTTATCTTTGTTTTCATGTTGACTTTTACCTTCTTGACATGCTACAGCTATCCCGGTAGGTAAATGCGTTAACCTTACAGCGGACTGGGTTGTATTTACGGATTGGCCACCAGGTCCACTGGAGTTAAAGGTATCAAATTTAATATCATTCCATGAAATATTAATCTCTAATTCTTCAGCTTCAGGCATTACTAAAACCGTTGCTGTCGATGTGTGAATGCGTCCTTGAGACTCTGTCTCAGGTACACGCTGTACGCGGTGTACGCCAGCCTCATACTTTAACATAGAATAAACATGGTCTCCACTCACTAAAAATTCAATGGATGTATAACCTCCCATAGTTCCTTCCATAGCGTTTAGTATTTCAATCTTCCAATTATGCTCCTCAGCGTATTTAGCATACATTCTATATAAATCGCCCGCAAAAATATTACCCTCATCACCACCGGCAGCCCCCTTGATCTCAACAATAACGTTTTTCTCATCATTAGGGTCTTTGGGTAATAGTAATATTTTTATCTCTTCAAGTAATACCGATAATTTATCTTCCAAAGCATTCATCTCTAGTGATGCCATTTCTGAAAACTCATCATCACCATGTATGAATGGTTCTAATTCATCGATTTGCGTTTTTATATCGTTATACTCGCGATATGAAAAAACCGCCTTTTCTAGGCCTTTTTGTTCTTTAAGTAATTTAGTCATCTCAGGCACATTACTTATGATTTTAGGATCAATGAGTAAATTATTAATTTCTTCATACCTTTTTTCCATTAAGGATAGTCTATCAAACATATTTTCAACTCCATTTACCTCAATTATTTTACCACAAATACATTAATTATGCCATCATTTGAGAATCTATCCACCAAGCAAACTTTTTGAATTTTTCCTCATTTAATGGTATAATACAGATAGAAAATTTAGGAGGTATTTATTATGAATTTAGAAAAATTATTAAATCAACAAGTTGCAAATTTAATACTATTTTATGTTAAATTGCACAACTATCATTGGTTCGTTGAGGGCCCACATTTCTATGGCTTACATGAGAAATATGAAGAAATGTATGATGAAGTAACAGAAATGTATGACGAGATCGCAGAAAGAATGTTAGTGTTAGGTTATAAACCTGTTGGCACTTTAAAAGAATCACTAGCTTTAGCTACATTAAGTGATGCTACAAACAAAGAATCTTGTAAAGAAATGATTTCTATTGTTTTAAATGATTATAAACAATTAGACAAAGAATACGGCCAAGCTTTAGAATTAGCTGGTGAATTAGGTGATGATGTAACCGAAGATATTCTTACAACACACCGTGTGAGTTTCCAAAAACATATTTGGATGTTAACTCAACTACTTAAATAGTTACATAAATAAAAATCCCGGTGCATTCGCATCGGGTTTTTTTTTAATCTTCTTCACGTTCTGAAATTTGGATAAATCTTGAATATTCTTTTTGAAACTTAAGTTGTATTCTACCTGTTTGGCCTGAACGGTTTTTAGCAATACTTACTTCAATGGTATCTTCTAAACCTTCAAGTGCATACATAAACATAACAATATCCGCATCTTGTTCAATAGCCCCAGATTCTCTTAAGTCTGCAAGAACGGGGGTTTTATCGTTACGCTTTTCGATGTCTCTTGATAATTGGGAAAGGGCTAAAACTGGTACTTTTAACTCTCTAGCCATTAATTTTAATCCTCTTGAAATTTCAGAGATCATTTCTTGTCTGTTTGCTCGATCTTTAGAAGGTTCAATTAATTGCAAATAGTCCACAATGACAAAGTCTAGTTTGCCTTCTTGTTGAAGTCTTCTGCATTTAGCACGAATTTCATTGACCTTTACCGTAGATGTATCATCAAAATAAATATTATAGGCATCTAATCCCATAGAGGCTGCATCAATTAATTTCCAGTCATTAGGGGTTAGATTACCGGTTCTAATATTTCTGTTGTTTACCATACTTTGACAACTAAGCATTCGCTGAACAAGTTGCTCATTCGACATTTCTAGAGAAAAGAAAACAACGCCTGCTTTTCCATTTTTATTATACTTACACGCATGCAAAGCTAAATTCATCGCAAAAGCACTTTTCCCTACCGCAGGTCTTGCGGCTAGGATAATGAGTTCTTCTGGTTGGAATCCTGAAGTGTAATAATTGAGTCTTGAATAGCCTAAATTAAGTCCTGTGATATCTCCTTCTGAGCGTCTTACTTCAGCTTTTCTTCTTACATCTTCTAAAACAGGCCCTATTTTTAGTAATTCACCCGCTCTACGTCTTCTACTTAATCTAAAAATTTCTTCTTCCGCATGATCGACATAATCGTTAGTAGATATGCTGGGGTCAAACCCTCTCGCATAGATATCTCCCATTGACTGAATGATCATTCTTTTTAAAGAAGCGTCTAATACGTAGTCTATATATGTTTCTATATGGGCTAGCGTGGGTGTAAAGTCGGTTAAGTCTGATAAATAATCCCCACCTACTTTACCCATCATATTAAACGAAGCTAATTCTTTTGAAACGGTTGTATAATCAACCTTTTCACCTTTATCTAAAAGTTGTAGGAACGCTTGGTAAATGCTTTGATGTCTAGTTTCATAGAAATCTTCAATTGTAATTTTATCCGCTACTTGTGGCAAGAGAGTTGGATCTAAAAAGATAGCCCCCAAGAGCGATTGTTCAGCCTCTAGGTTATGAGGCATGACGCGTTGTGTCATAATAACTCCTTATTTTTCTAATACGTTAATTTCAAATTGTGCTTTAATGTCTTTTGCAAGCGTAACGGTGGCTGTATAAATACCAATAGAATTGATTTCACTCGTTAATTCTACTTTCTTTCTATCAAGTTCAATACCGTTTTGCTCGGCAAAAGCATCGGTAATTAATTTTGTAGTGACACTACCAAATAGTTTCCCATCTTGACCAATATTGATTAAAATATTCACGCTTTTAGATTCAATTTCTTCTTTTAATTTTTTCATTAAAGCGAGATGTTGACGTTCTTGCTCAACAATCCTTGCTTTTTTGTCTTCAATTTCTTTCTTTGCTTCAGGTGTAGCTAAAATGGCTTTATTACTGGATAGTAAATATTGACCATACCCATTAGGTACTTCAATAATATCATCCTTCACACCTCTTGATTTAATGTCTTCTAATAAAATAACTTCCATAGGTTCTCCCCCTTCACTTGATTCTCTAATTAATAAACTATTAAGCATCTCATAAACTTCTTGAATGGTTTTATCTTTAATTTGGGTAGCGGCACTATTTAAATGACCGCCACCACCTAGTTCTTCCATAATCAATTGAACGTTTATTCGGTCATAACTTCTAGCGCTAATACCAATTTGATCATCACTAACTTTAGCGATAGTAAACCCTGCATTAACCCCATCAATATCTAAAATCCGTTCTGATACTTGAGCTAATAACACTCTATCTCTAATCAATTGTGAATCATCTAAAACAACCCCAAAACCTTCCTTAACCATTTGGACTTTAGACACAAGTTCATTAATGAGTAAGGTTCTTTCTTTATCTTGTCTTAGCCACTCTTTAACTTTGGCACTTGATGCTTGATGTTCTTTTAAATAACCCGCAGCACCAAAGGTTCTTGTTCCAGTTCGATAAGAAAATTCATTGGTATCTACTAAAATACCACCATACATTATCGACGCTTCTATTTGTTCTAGATGGACTTCTTTAGGATAGAACCCCATCATTTCTACCACTAATTCTACACTACTTGAAGCGTAAGGTTCAACATATAAGAAAACCCCTTCAAAAGCATCTTCACCTTGTCTGTGGTGGTCAATAACTGCAACTTTAGATGCGAGTTTTAAAACTTGTGGACTAGCGATTATTTGTGGAGATTGTGTGTCAACAACAACCAACAACGTATCTTCGTCAATCAACTTAAGTGCTTCTTTTGTTGTAATAATGCTATTATAAATGTCTTTAGATTCCACTTTTAGGTCAGGAATTATTTTTTGAACGGTTTTATCTATTTCTTCTGGGTCACAAATCATCTTTGCTGGTATTCCGCTAGCTTCAGCCATTCTATAAACGCCAATCATTGCACCTAGTGCATCAATATCTGATTGTTTATGGGCAACCGTAATGACATTTTTAGAACTTTCAATTAAATCTTTAAAGTTTTGTGTTTGAACTCTCACATGAACACGCGATGATTTTTCACTTGCGTTGGTTTGACCACCGAAGTACTTAATTCTTTCATTTTGAATATTAACTACCGCCTGGTCTCCACCACGCTTTTCAGCTAATTCAATCGCATTTTGTGCCAATGAGCCTAACTCATCAAACCCAACATCATACATCGCAATACCAATCGATGCACTTACCCGAATACGGTGTTTGGTAGATACTTCTCTAATTTTATTTAACACTTCAAATTTATCTGCCATCATTCTTTGAAGATCTTCATAATGAAGTGTAATAATCATTTTATCTTCAGTATATAATCTTAAAAAACCATTGTGTTCACTAACCCAGTCTGTAAGAATACCTAAATATTCTCCGCGAATGTTGCTTTTCTCATAAATATCAAAACTTTGAAGCGCTTCTTCAACGTTATCTAAATAAATAACACCCAAAGCCGTTGAACGTCTTTCGTATCGGTCTTTTATATCTTCTCTTTCTGTTTCATCAAAGAAATATAAAACTTGGTTTTGACTATTGTGAATCACATCGTATTTTCGATCTTCAAACGTTAGTGTTTGAGCGTTAGATTCATCATTTAATAACTCCATTATTGATTCGCTTAAATCAGATAAACGCATATTTTCTAATTTTTGAATACCAAATACCAATTCGGCAAACTTATTATTCCATTTCACCGTTAAACTCGATTTATCATATAAAATAATACCGATTGGTAGTTCATTAAATGCTTGATCACCGATTTTATTGACGTGATAAGATAAACTGCTCCATGCGGTCAATCTTGTTTCTAATAATTTAATTTTTGACGCACGTTGATGGTTTACTACAATGCTTATGACCATTATGGTAAACACACTAACAGTGAGTAATATCAAATAATAAATAATATCTCCGATATTAACAAAGTACTTGTTTAAAATACCATAAACTATAGTCCCTGCCAAGGCAAGTAGTGCGATTGCGAGTAATATAAATCGTTTCATTTGTTCACCTACTTTGTATAATTATAACATGAATCTATCTGTTTAATAAAACACTATAAATAATTTTTATAGAGTTATTTTTAAAAGAATGTCTCTTATTTTTAAGATTAATAACTTGCTAATGTTATTATACTATAACTTACCTCTAAATCTTTCCACATCTTGTCCACTGTGGATAGATAAAGAAAAAGTGATTGGCTCTCCAATCACTAAGCTTTATTCTTTTACGTATGGTAATAATGCCATATGTCTTGCACGTTTAATTGCGACTGCAAGAGGGCGTTGCCATTTAGCACTTGTACCTGTAACTCTTCTAGGTAAGATTTTGCCTCTATCAGAGATAAATCTTTTTAATAATTCAACATCTTTAAAATCGATGTGGGTTACTTTATTTTGTGTAAAATAGCAAACTTTTCTACGTCTTTGAAATCTACGTTGTTGCATAATACTATGTCCTTTCTAAAATGGTAAATCATCCTCTGAAGCAATATCCATTGCACTTTCTAAGAATGGATCTTCTTCAAGAATGTCT
>CAYLVT010000009.1:0-16373 GCA_964387195.1 uncultured Acholeplasmataceae bacterium | reverse complement strand
ATTACGATAAAGCGAATGACATCTTCTGTAATTCTAATCACACGATTGAATTCAAAAATGGCTTCTGGGCTAGCTTCAACTAACTGCCAGACATAATAACCTTTTTTATAGTGGTCAATTTCATAAGCTAAATCTTTTAACCCCATTTCTTTATGTTCTAAAACTTTAGAACCAAAGTTGTTAAAAATAGTTGAAAGTCTTTCGATTTGCGCTTTTGTTTCTTCACCTTCTAAATCCGGTTTGATGATGTACATAATCTCATACTTTTTCATAGTATACCTCCTTTTGGTCAATTAGGTCATATTTATATATGACAAGGATGGTTTAAAAAACCACGCTTGATTATTATATCACAATGTATATTAATATACAAATCATTTTGCGATATTTTTTTATTTGAAATATTTTAGAAGCCACAATCACCTTTTCGTAACAAATCGATAATTGCTTTTTGTCTTTTATTTCTTTTCATAACGCCTCCTTATCTTTTTATTTATGTTAATCTTATCAAAATGATAATCAAAAGTCAGTTTTGTTGATAAAAAACGTTTAGTAATTGGATAAAGGATGCCGCTGTATAAAAAAAGATAAAACCTAAAGTTCTATCCTAATAATTTATCTAACAAACTATAAATCGCATCGGTTGTCTTATTAATAATCTCTTCTCTTTGAAGAGAGGCATATTTAAAATGATAACTATGCATTTCTCCTAATATATATATCGAAACCCAAACCTCACCCACGTCACTATTAGGACTTTTAGTAGGCCCAGCATTGCCAGTGACACCAACCCCAATATTAGAATATGCCTTGATACAGACATTTTCTGCCATCATCATCGATATCATTTTAGAAACAACACCGTACTGTTTAATATCATCAGGTGTAATATCTAAATATTCATGTTTCATTTCATTTGAATAAGTAACTAACCCTAATTCGCAAACCTCACTCGCACCACCATGTTTGATAAGTCTACTTACCACACTACCACCAGTCATCGATTCTGCGAAAGCGATTTTTAAGTTTTGTCTTTTTAATTTTTCTAAAACGCTTTGTGATTTCATTGTTTTTCTTTTAAAGGCATTTGATTAACAAACGCTTCATATGCATCATAAGATAATCTAAATACTTGGCCATTTTTTAAAGTCAATACCACAATGCATGTATCTGTCATATGGGGATCTTGATTAAAAAAGTAGGTAAAATAATTTTGAAAAGCTTTATTAGCCACAGGCCTTGTGATGGGGATGTTTTTATCTGTGATATAAAAGTTTTCAACCTCATCTAATGTGATTAATACCCGGTTAGTTGTATCCTTCTTCTCATCGATTATCCTTAAAAATATCGGTTGACCATTAGATAAGTATCTTGGCATCGGATAGGTGGTATCTTTAAAATAATCATCAATAAAGATAAAGTTATGCCCATCTGTTAATAAATAAATCTTACCACTAGATAACCGTTTAATCGATAAGTTTCGGTGTTGTCCCAAATAATAAAGATCAAAATCATCCAAACCATTAAAGGCGGTTTGATAAAACTTATCCACCGCTTGCAAGTATTTTTTAATGCGCAAGCGTTTAGGGATAAAGATTAAATACCCTAAAAACAAGAGTGATGCGATCGCAATCATAAAACTAATGACCTCATTAAATGGACCATAACCACCTAAAATACCCAATAAAACAAATACCCCAAATGTTAATACCAATAATACGTGTAGTAATGTTCTAAAGAGTGATGGTACTAATAATAGTTTTACGGCCAATGCCTTTTCTTGTTTTTCTGATAAGACTTGTCCAGTTTCAATTTTTAATAATAAACTTTTAAGGAACATCTCACTTCAACTCCTATTATCTATTCTATCATATTTTGATATGAGATATCACTATATCGTATTACTTAATTTAGAAAATAATGTGTTGGCATTAGTGGTGGTGATTGCATCTAATGCTGCTTTTGAAATTTGTTTTTGTTCAGCAACTTTTTCTAAGACGAATAATGTGTTTTTAGGTTCGTTGGTTTTCCCCCGATAAGGTACGGGCGCTAAATAAGGTGAGTCCGTTTCTAGTAATAACCTATCTAGTGGTGTTTTGTTGACAATATCTAATACAAGATTCGCATTTTTAAACGTAACAATACCACCAACACCAATATAAAACCCTAGCGCTAAATATTTATCTAAAAGGTCGATATGCTCACTATAACAGTGCATTACACCTGTGACGTTATAATCTTTAATAATATCATAAATCACATCACTAGAGTTTCTTGAGTGAATAATCACCGGCAGTGCTTCTTTTTGAGCGATGAAGAGTTGTTCTTTAAAGCGTTTAATTTGTAAGTCTAGATTGTCTTTTTTCCAATATAAATCAATCCCTATCTCACCAATTGCTACCACTTTAGGATGTGATAATAACTCAAGATAACTGACATCCTCATCACACTCTGAGGGATGAATACCAACACTGGCATAAACTTGTTTATATTTTTCTGCAAGCTCAATTGCCAGTTGATTTGTTTCTTGATTAATACCAATGCAAATAATCTTTTCAACCCCACAACGCATAGCTCTTTGAATCACCCCATCGATATCATCAATTAAAGGTGAGATATTAATATGAGCATGTGTATCAATCATGTTTTAACACCACTTTCTTATTTTCTTTCATACAAACCGCAATCACATAATCATTAAACTCAATCACTTGACAGTACGCCGGTTCTTGATAGGTTAAAATATATGGGTTACTGCCTTTAATCTTAATATCTTTTAAAGGAATTTTAGGATTACCAATATATTTAATATACGCTTCTTTTAAGACCCAATGTTTTGAGAGTGTCTTAATATCATCACTGAGCTCACCCGTTTTTCTTCTTATATTTAATAGTTTTTCTGTTGGATATTGAATATCAATTCCAATTTCTTCTTTTTCAACCATACAAACGACATAATCCATACTATGAGACAAACTATAAAACAAAGGCACATCTAACTTAGGTTTTTGATTATCTTTTCTAATAATTTTAAACGTGTGATAACCCTTTTCTTTTAAAATATCTTTTAATAAAAAATAACCAGCTAGAGATTGTAGTTTTCTTTTTTCTGATTGAAACGCTTCAATTCGGGCTGTTTCTTCATCAGCTTGATATCGAGTTTTTTTGATTTTTCTTAAGTATATGATCATATCCTAATTATAGCATATTCTTATCTAGATCAGCGGACATAAAAATAAGAACTGACGTAAACATCAGTTCTTATTTTTCGGTTTTTGATAGTAATTCATCACTTAACTAGTCAAATAACAGTGGTTTTAATACGTCGGTCATCACTTGATAACCTAACTGACTGAGATGTAAACCTTCAATCGAATAACTTTCTTTTAAATATTGATTTTCATCAATCAACTTGGAAAACATATCAATATAGTTAACATGTTTGATTTCACTTAAATATTTATTTAAAGCCATTATCCGGTTAATGCTTCGTTTACCCACAGTGTTTTTATCCATCGTTTGGTTGGTTGGTAGTACCGATAATAAAAAGATTTCTATATCATCAAATGCGTGTATTTCTTTAATGATTTTTTCAACTCTTTTAGCAATACTGATTTCACTATCGTTAGTCAGTTCTAAGTCATTGGTGCCAATTAATAAAACAATTTTTTTAGGTTTTAATTCATAAACGGAAACATCCAAGCGTTTTAATAAGTTAATCGTTGTATCGCCACCGATACCCCTATTATAACAATGACAATTAGGATACCACTCATGAATATTATAATCTTGTGTGATTGAATCGCCTACAAATACGACACCACCCAACTTGACATTTTGATTTAACTGTTTAAAATCTTTTACCTTTTGTTCAAAACCACCAGCAATGATTAAATCTAAAAATTCTCCTGCCCCTTTGATTTTCCCTTTTTTATAGTAGTAAAGAACCACTAGCGGTGTAATAATCAATAGTAAAATAATCACTATTAGATAGATTTTATCTAACATGTGCTTTTACCAACATACAAGGTTCGTCATAATAACTTCTTACCTTAAATGATTGAATCGTAGCTGGTATGATAAAGGTTTCTGCATAGTGCACAACAAACGGCTCAAACGAACCATCCACCGATTCAATAATAGCCGCTCGACCTTCTACTAAGTTTGCGGTATTGACAGAACCAAATGTTTCTAAGATAACCCCTTCTTGATTAAAACTTGCCCGTCTCGTTTCTAAAAATTGTCGTTCATGAAGCCCTGTGATTTCTTCATAATCACTGACACGGACAAATGGGTTATATAATTCATTCATGACATAATCTAAGTTTCTATCAAACTGCAGGTTTTTCATGCCATGGTCAATATGTACAGGTCTAGGGATACCATCTAATCCAAGGCGGCCCCAGTCATATAATTTAAATGTGAAAATATAAGCACACGCACTAATTTCTAAAACCATCGTATTTCTTGCGCTACAATGGATGGTGCCTGCTGGAATTGAGATATGATCATGTTTATAGACTTTAATTTTATTGACATATTTCTCAGCATCAAATTCACCCGTCTTTTCTGATAGGCGTAGTTCTCTTTCAAATGCTGCTTTATCAATGTTATCTTTAAAGCCGAAATAACAATATCCGTCTTCTTTCGCATCTAAAATATAATAAGATTCATCTTGCGTATACGACATCCCAAACTCTTGGTAAATATATTCTGTTAATGGATGGACTTGAAGGGATAAGTTGCCGCCTTCAAATGTATCAAGTAAGTCAAAACGAATTGGAAAGTTTTTTCCAAATCGACCATGAACTCGGTTCCCAAAAAACGGATTGGTTCTATGTAAGACTAAATCTTGAGTCGGCAGTTCAATCACTTTACCGTTAAAATCAAACTTAACGGAGTTTTCTTCTGGCACGCCATCAAAACTCCATGCGTAGTTTTTAGCGGATGGATCTAGGTTACACACTTCTTTCATCCACTGCCCACCCCAAACACCCGGATCAAAATAAGGTACCATTCTAAAGGGGGTTGTTAGTAAGTAATCTAGGGCATGGTTGTATGCATCCGCTGTGATCATCACTGGTGCATCATCATTATTTAAGTCAATGACATAATCTAGACGGTCTAGTGTGGCTTCTTTAATGCGATCACCAATACGCCACTCTAAAAAGTAACCGCGTTTATATTTGCGCAAGTTATCTTCTTGATGGTTGTTGATTTTAAAGTTGGGCATCCCTTTTCTAAATCTAAGTTGGATTTCCCAACGCGATATCGATACTAAAATAAAGACATCTGAAGGGATTAAGCTTGCCCCAAAGCCGTATATAATCGATAGCCCCTCACTTGGAATTTTTGATTTCGCAAGTTTTAATTGTTCACTATCGTAGTAGTCAAAAATTGTATGATGACTCATCTTACCAAAGACTCTATCATCTGTAATGTTAAAATAAAACTTTTCTTCTAGTGTTTTTGCATCATAACTATAATCTTCAATATCTAAGGTAAAATCAGGCTTTAAGCGGTCAATAATTTCTTTTTTAACAACTTCTTTAGTGACACCCGGATATAGTTCGAAACAAACAACACCTTGAATGCCTTTTAATGCTTCAACGATTTCATCAAAGCCTGCAAACGCCTCATCGTGATGCGTTTTCATAATGTTAATTGGGTTTTTATTATACTGTGATTTAAAATTAATATAGTGCATGATTATTCTCCTTTGTTTATATTTTTCATGGATCTATAATAACGTCCTTCTTAAATTGGTATATATATGGTTGAAATGTTTTTCTTAATTGGAAGGTGACAATGAAACTATATAACATCGGAGATAGTAAGATAAAGAAACTTAAGACACTGACTAAATAAGCAATGAAAACTAATCCACCGATAATTAATAGGTTTGTCCCCAATCTCGTGTTGCCCAAAATGAACACATTTTTAAGTAACACAAAGAAGTTTTTCGTCTTAAATAAACTGATTGTATTAAATCCATAAATGAAAACAATTAACCATTGATAGCTACATACTAATAAAACTACAATTAACCACG
Source organism: uncultured Acholeplasmataceae bacterium (assembly GCA_964387195.1). GTDB lineage: Bacteria > Bacillota_I > Bacilli_A > Acholeplasmatales > UBA5453 > DUQU01. The sequence goes on along the minus strand of CAYLVT010000009.1, from coordinate 10,321 downwards.
CTATATTATTATTAAGTGCATAATGCCATGATAAAAATAATGGTATACCTATAGTTAACATCAATAAGTATAGGACACTTGATTCAATAAATGATTCTTTAAAACTTCTAAAATAAATTTTTGTTACTGGGTTGGGTTCTTTTTCATTATACACCTGATAACTCACCCGTAACATTGCTGTTAAGCTGGCACCAAAACCAATGCCAATGGTAAAAAATGTGGTGAGCAAAAACAAAAATGAGGCATACATCATATCTGCAGCTTTATATAAAAATTCTTTCATTTTGTTTTCACCCACCTTTCTTTACGTTAAACGTTTATGCTTTTTTCTTTTTTAAAACAAAATAAACACCAGCAGCTGCGCCACCAAGCACAACCACACCACCAACGACTAATAAAATAACCATTGGCATATTCATTGCTTTACCTTTAGTTTGGAATTTAGGTGCTTGTGGATAAACAACTTTACCCGTACCTTCACCATCAACCGCATCTGGATCAAAGCGTTGTAAATCTTCAAATACGGTGTTACCTACTTTTAACTTGTAGTTAGCAAATACATGAATGTCAGCCTTAGTTACGCCAAAACCATCTAAATCTTCTGGCTTCCAAAGGTCATTATAAATGCCATCTGCTGCCCAGTCCATTGATGCTTCTAAAATCGCTCTTGATTCTGTGAATGTCGCTTCTTTGGTTAAAAAGCCTGATGATTTAAATTGTGGTTTATCATCATCTTCAAAGTCATCCCATGTAATGGTTGGTGATAGGTTGACTAACTCTTTGTATTGTGCAACGAACTCATCAAAGTTTTTAAATTTCATCGTTAATGTAAATATTCGATAAATGCCCTCTGTTTTCATCGGTTCAACGGTTAATATTTTAGGTGCATTGGCTTCAAACCAAGCTTGCATCGCAACAACGCCACCTTCAATATATGTGTTATTATGAACCTTACCTTTATTTTCTGTGCCATCCGGATCATCTGGATTTGTAATATCTTCATCGGATAAACTTTCATCCATTACATAAAGAATGTAAGATCTCGTGCCAGAACCGTCTAAATTAAATGTTGTATCAACAGTAATTTCGCCTGCCCAACAACCTACAAGTGTAAATGCGAAAATAATCGCAATTACTAAAAAACCTAGTCTTTTCATAATTCTCTCCTTTATTTTTTTATTGTTCGTCGCCTAAGTATACGACGTATTTATTTAATCTTAAGGCGATCATTGTAATTACTAAAATGATCACTAATAATATCCACGCCATTGCTGATGCCATCCCCATCGCATTATCACTCATCATCTTGTCGTATAAGTAATACGCATAATAATATGTACTTCTACCCGGTGAACCACCCGGTGTGACAATATAAGCGATTGTAAAGACTTGGAAGGCACCAATTAAGCCGGTGATGAATTGTAGGAATATCGCGGGTGTCATTAAAGGAATGGTAATTTGGAATAATTTTCTAAACCACCCCGCACCATCGATATCTGCCGATTCATATAAACTCTTAGGAATATCTTGCATTTGTGCCAAATAAATCACCATTGAACCACCAACATTCCATAATCCCATAATAATTAAAGTGAGTTTGGCGGTATCTTTACTTAAATACCATGTTAAAGGTTCCATGTTAAAGAGTTTATAGATTGGACTTAAAAAGGCGTTAACAATCCCAAATGAGGGTTGAAATAACCATAACCAAAGTAAACTCATCGCCACAATACTAACGACATTCGGTAAGTAAAATAAGGTCCTATAAATACTAATGCCCTTAACCTTACTATTTAATAAAACAGCCAAACCAACCCCAATAATAATCATTAATGGAATCGAGATTAACACGTGATAAAACGTATTACCTAAAGACTTATAAAATAGGGAGTCGTTCGTAAAGAGGATGACATAGTTTGTAAAGCCGATCCAACGAGGTGAACCAACCATATCATAATTTGTAAAACTTAAATAAAACGACGCTAGTATTGGAAAGGCGGCAAAAACAATCAAGCCAAATAACCACGGAAAAGCAAACATATAGCCTGTTAAGTTTTCTTTTCTTTTACGTTGTTTAAAGGTTTGTGTTTTAATGGTTTGCATAACCTACTCCTTTACTGTGTTTTTTCCCAGTTGGTCTTCTTCTCGTTAAAGTGTCTAATTGCGGCTTGAAGTGCGGCTTGGGCATCATATTCATCATTTAAGAATGAATTCCAAAATGTGACAAAGTCGCCATTCCAGTTTGGTGCATAAGGTACGTATACTTTATCTTTTGCATAACTCACTTCTTCAAAAATTCTTGAAAGTAGTGCATTATTTTTAACGTAATCTTGCATCGCCTCTTTATTGCCCATTAACCAACCTGTCGCATCCGCAAGTCGTTTTTGAACATTGACACTTGCGATATACTTCGCAAATTCCCATGTCCCTTTCTTTTGTGCGTCTGTTAATTTACCTGTATCGTAAAGTTCTAATGAAAAGCCACTACCCCAGTTAATTCTAATGCCCTCATCATCCGGAACAGGTATGTATGTGACACCATAGTTAATGTTTGAACCATAATCTTGGATACGGTAATGTAGGTCATCTACTTCAATAATCATCGCCACACGCTCGCTTGCGAATGGGGATGTACCAAATGTGGCATTTTGTTCACCAAAAGCGGTGAGTTTTGCTCTAGGGATATCGCTATTAAAATCTTTAATCCAGTTTAATACGTCAATATACTCTTGACCTTGTAATGTCACGTTTAGGTCTTCATCAAACATATCAAGGCCTTTCTGCCATAAATAACTGTGATAAGCGACATTACCATAACTTGGATCAAATCCGAGCTGTTTAATGTTGCCTGAAGCATCTAAGATATCTAACTGTTTAGCGACCGTTTCTAATTCACTCCATGTCGTTGGCACATCTGCTTCCGTTAAACCAGCTGCTTCAAACATATCTAAGTTATAGTAAAGTAGTCTCGTTGTCGCAGAAAATGGCAGTGCATATAAATCCTCTTTATAAGAAACAAAGTTAATTTGGTTTTCAAAGTAATTATCTAACTTAATGCCATGCTCAGGATCATTTTTCATTAACTCTGAAACGTTTAATAACTTCCCTCCTGCCGCTCTTTGTTGAACATCATCAATGCTAAAGATACTTAAATTTGGCATTGTGTTGGTTGAAATTGACATTCTAATCTTTTCGATGTGATCCCAAAACGAATAGCCTGTGCCTTTAACGACATATTCATCTTGAGATTCATTGAAGTCTCTGATGATGGCATTCATTTTTGAAAATGATGGATCGCCAACGGGCCAGATATGCCAAAATGTAATTGTTGTTTTACCTTCAGACTTATTACAACCAGCTAACGCTATACCTGAAAATAAAACGAGTAATAATAAAATCCACTTTTTCATATTTTTCTCCTCTCTTAACCTTTAATACCTGTAAAGGTTATCCCTTCTATGAATGTTTTTTGTGTGAAAAAGAATAGTATTAATGTTGGTGACATAATCACAAGTGATGCCGCCATCATTAAATCAAACCTGCCTGAGTACTGTTGTTGAAACGCTCTAAGCCCTAAAGCGAGTGTCCAATGTTTTGGTTCCGTTAAGAAGATCAGTGGTCCAAAGTAATCATTCCATGTTGCCATAAATGTAAATAATGCGACCGTAATTAATGCGGGTTTGGATAGGGGCAGCATAATTCTAAAGAATATTTGAACATGACTCGCCCCATCGATTAACGCGCTTTCTGATAATTCTTGAGGAATCCCTTTAAAGAATTGTCGCAACATAAAAATATAGAAAGCCGCGCCACCACCAAAGAAAGCGGGGACGATTAGTGGGAGTCTTGTGCCATACCATCCAAGTTTTACATACATAACAAACGTGGGAATCAAAATAACGTGGATGGGTATCATCATCGTTGATAATAAGATGACAAACCACTTATCCCTACCTTTCCAGTTGAGTTTCGCAAATGCATAACCAGCGGTTGCTGAACTTAATAATGTCCCAATCATCACAAGGACAACAATCAGTACTGAGTTCCCTAAATAAACAAAAAATGGAATGGTTGTAATTGCTTTTTGAAAGTTCCCCCACTGCGGATTTTTAGGAAAAAACTGCTCCATCCCTAAAATGATTTCTTGTGGCGTTTTTAATGCGGTCATTAACATCCATAGAAATGGAAAGACAAAGACCACAGATAACAACGCCAAAACAATATGCAGTATGATTGTGCTAGCGATTCTTCTTCTAGAAAGTGTCCAAAACGGATTTTTATTGGGCTTAACTTTTTCCATTTTATACCTCCACTTCTAAAACTCTCGGATAATAAATCTTTGCATAACGATGGTTATCGTCTTTATACGTATTGACGTGATAGGTCACATACTTTTTATCGTTTAGAAGATGTATTTTTGCATTATAGCCAATCATTTCTAAACTTAAATCTAACCCATCAATCTCATAGATGACTATTGGCTTTTTAAAGCCCTTTTCTATCGATTCTGTTTCAGAATACATAATATCGTTACTTATCCCATTGTGACTATAGACTACCTTAAATCTATTGTTTTCGTAATATACCCTTAATTCATTAGCAATACTTTTTAATATCGGTTTTAATGTTTTTGGATTTCTACTCCAACCTGTAGGTGTTAAGTACTCAACATGTTCACTTAGAAAATGTCTTGTTCTTAAAACAACCAACTTCTTATCCGCTTGATCAGAAACCCCAAAGATATAAATAAAACCATCCACTTGTTTGTTATCTAAAATAGATACACCAAAATAATAGGTTGTTTTGCCAATTGTCTTTTGATAATTGACATCTAGTCGTTCATACTTAGAAAAATTTAAGCGATTATGTAAAAGTGGTATTTTAAATGTATCAATACCTTCTATTTGAAAGCCAAACGACTCACCACTCATTTTAAATGTCATTAAATATAAGTAATCTTCTAAGATCATCCCATCCATTAACCAATGGTAGGTGTTGTCGTTTGTTTGTAAAAATTCCCTTTCTTGTGGATAAATAAATTCAATATTAAATGGATCATCTACTTTGGCATAACCAAAGGAATGATTTTTCATCACAAACCCATCTTTTCTTAAGCCTTGTTCATCGACTTCCCCAACAAATGTATCGGAGAAATACCAAATAATGGTGTCATCTATAATATGTGTATATACCCCATCGCCACCAGTCCATCCACTAGTTTTATAGAAAACATCGAAGTATTTGGATTTTTTAAGTTTCATCCGTGTCAATTAAGTTCACAAATCTAGGATGGTAGATTGTCGCGTTACTCATGTTGTGATCAAAATTATACGTGTTTGTATTATAAGAGACTAAAATACTTTTAGATTCACTTAAATGGGGATGCGCTTTAGCGTTATATGTGTAGGTTGTACTCTTGTAGTAATCAACTTCTGGGGTTCTATAAAACTTTTGTGGTTTACTAAATGGACCCCATGGTGTTTCACCAATTGAGTAAGCTAAGTAAATGGTGTCGGTATCGTAAGTAAACACACTAATGTATTTGCCTTTATTTCTACCTTCTCTAATTTCTGAGACGCTAAATTCACATGACACGTGTGCAAATAAGGGTGCACTCTTTAAGATGTCTTTCGTAAAACCTTTACCATCATAAAATTCATAATCATCAAATGTCGTCATGTTTTCTGCTTTAACACGCGCAAGTATCGTTTCTCTATACCCTAAATGTTGGCGGTATCCATACACATAAATATAACCATCAGGATTTAAGGCACCCGCTTGTTTGGTATTGGCCATAATTGCGCCACCAAATAAGTATAAATAGTTTTCATGTTCAAATAAGAATGGTGCCAGTTTTTGTTTGGCTTCTTGATGAATGATTTTACCGTCTTTAATTGGTATTTCAAGCATCACAACGCCTTTAATCGCAAATTGTAAGCCTTCTGGTTGATCGGTATCAGAGATAATTGTCATTGGGAAGAAATAAAGCTTATCATCAATAACAACCCCATCTTGAAGCCATAACCATGCTTGCGCATTGGTTTCATAAAATACCGTATTTGAAGTGACTTCAACGTCTCTAAGTAAGATGTTATCTTGATAAAATTTAACACTACTTAACCCTGTGATTGGTTCATGTTTGTTATGTGATTGTTTAACATTAAAGCGGATGTATCTCGCTTTTTTACCGATCTTAAAGCGTTGTTCATCATTTTTAGATTTAGATTTCTTTAAGTCAATTGTTTTAACTAACTCAAAAGTTTCGTTATCGTTTGAGATGAGTAGTTCTAATTCTTTAACCCCACGATCAGATAATGTTTCTGATTCATGTGAGAAATAATTAATAATACCTACCTCATCTAGATGTCTTGGTTTATGTAAATCAAAGTCTAGAATCACTTCTTTTTGATATAAACCTGATAAATAACCATCATTTTCTTTTACACGGTTATATTCGACTAAGTTTTGTGGAATTGTCCCAGTGATATTGTATTTATCATCTAATTTGAAAAATGATTCAACGTTTTGTTTTTCACCTTGGTTAATTAAAATATTAACCGCTTTTGTTTTTGGATCTAAATAACCATACGTGTTATTAGGCATTAACAATGGCTCATAACGGCGGTATGTTTTCGGATCAACCTTACCAACAAACGTATCGCCAAACACAAATAATGTATGACCCTTTTCTTTTTGATCAAAGGCATCATTACCGTTTGTTAAATTAAATGAATAAATCCCATCTGAACCACCCCATGGTTCTTTATAGTTAAACGATTCACTATAAAACTCATTGATGGTTGTTTTATAACCAAGTCCCATTTTAATATCTATGGTGATTGCTTCATTAGTTTGAATGATCAGTTTATTGGCGTAATGTGTGTCTGATATTTCATCATCGATATAATAGGTGACTGATTCGATCAGTTTATTAGAAATGGGTTCTAATGGATAGATCATATCTAAGATAACTGTGTTTTTTCCTTGTTTTAAAACTTGTTTTTTAATCACTGAACCTCTCATTTTTTATTCTCCTTTTTTAATTTCGTTTAACCAAATAAATCTTGGTCTATATATATCTGTTCTATTGAGTTCCAATCCGCTGTTTGAATTGACATTATAACTGATTAAGTATTTGCCTGGTTTGGATAAATGCGGATGCATTTTTGCATTATATGTTGTCCCTGCTACTGAGGTGGTTTGTTCTGGGGTTTGATAGATTTGATGCCAATCAGTAAATGGCCCTGTTATGGTATCTCCCAAACTATAAGAAACTTTACCTGAGATGGTGTTTTCCATTGAAACAACCATATATTTTCCGGCATTTAATCCTTCTGTGATTAAAGTGACTGATAACTCAGCACTAACCCCTTTTAACAAGCCTTTAGATTTTGTAATATCCTTTTGAAATGCTTCTCCATCAAAATAGGTCCACTTACTAAAATCTTCAATCTCTTCTGGTTTTACACGCGCAACCGTTAATGATCTACCATCTAAATCTTTATATCCATAAATATAGACATACCCATCTATATGGCTCTGATTCATCACACCAGCCCCATAAAAGATTTGTGCACCACCCATTTCAACTTGAAGTGGGGTATCTAAATAGATAGCTTCTTCAAAAGCGATTCTATTATGAGTAATTGGTGCTTTAATCATTGAAACATTAAAGACTTTAAATAAACCTTCAAAATCTTTAATTAAAATCGGAAATACATAGAAATAATTATCAATAACAACCCCATCTTGAAGCCATAAACGCGCTCTTTTTTCGTTGTTTGAGATTTCTAAATCTTCATGGGTTGCCGTCGCTTTAAAAAATTGATAGACATCATCTTTAAAAGCCATAATTTTACCCAAACCAACGAATGTATCACTATCACTTTCTAAAGCTTCAAACTTTAAATAGCGCATTTCTACATCTAATAAAATTTCTAATTGATAGTTTGCAGGTAGCCCCGGTGCCTGAGAGATGTTGTAGGTATCTACTTCCTGATAGTTAATCCCATCTAAACTAGATAGCAGTTTAAATTGGGTTAACCCTATTTCTGGGGTTTCATTATAATTCCATAAATAGAGAGAATCAATCGTAATCACATCATAGAAATCTAAGACTAACTCAGTATCGGCTATTTTTTTAGATTTCCACATCGAACCATTATTGATGTTGCTCAGTTTTGCTGTTTTTTCCATAGAGTAATCTAAGCCTTGTGGGTCTGATAAGTTTCTTGCTTTAGAGCCAAGAAAATAATCAGCCACAAATGGATTACTCGGTTTATCGCCACTTTGATCATAATCAAATGTGATATCTTCAAAGTTACGTGCTTCTAAATAACCCAGTGAATTATTAAGCATCACTGTATTAACGCGGTTGCCTTTAGGTCCAAATTCACCAACAAATGTATCTGAAAAGATAAATGCGGTTGTAATATCTTGTTGATCAAAGTCATCGTTGCCGTTGGTTAAATTAAAGGAATAAATCCCATCTGCGCCTGTCCAGCCGCTTGTGCGCTTAAAAAGATTGGTGTATGCTTCCGCAAACGATACATAATAACCACTACCTAATGTAAATGCGATATGATTAATCCCATAATCTTCATTACCTGAAAAACTTAATCTGACGGTTTTAGATAATTGATTATCAAAAGCAATTAATGTCGTCTTACCTAATTGATAATCACCTAGTTTTTGGTATTGATAACCATTATATGAAAAAGCAACACTCACCTTATCTAAAACGGACGCTTTATCGCCTGTGTATGCTGTAATTTCCATATCTTTAATAGGATAAATATTTTCAAATTCGATAACGACTGTTGTCGTTCTTCTTTTGGCATCCGTAAATAAAAGCGGATTAATGTGTTTAGGTTTGCAAGGGTTAATAAAATTATCAACATCACCAACAATCACTGAATCTGTGCTTATAATATTGCTCATTGGAATAACTTCTCCCTCTACATATTCAAATGAGTAGTCACAATCATCTATGACAATAGGTGGTTCTTCATCAATAATTGGTTTTTCTTTCTTGCACGCTGTGAAACTTAGTGATAATAGTAAGGCTACTAATATGGATAAATTCCTCATGATTTTGTTGACCTCCTATCGAGTGTAACCGTTTTCCTAGTAGTATAATAACATACATTAACAATAAAAACAATACATTTATAATACATTGTTTAAAAAATAAAAAAATATCGGAAAACTTATTCCCGATATCTAATCTCAGTTCTATATTCATATAGTAATGAATTATAATATGTTTCTGTATATTCAATTAACGTGCCTTTCTCATCATAAGCGAAGCGGACTCTCTTTAAAAGTGGGATTTGATCTGTGATTCTTAACTTAGCTTTAATTTCTTTGGTCCCTGAAACCGCACTGACAAATTCTTCAAAATCTGTAAAATAAATATTTTGATTGCCTAAAAAGCGGTATAGTGATTCTTTTAATGGCGCAATATCTTTAGGCATTTTCATAATGGGTCTTAAATAAGTGTCACTATATAATATTGGCATCGATGAACCACGAACACGTTCTAAACGGTATAAATAATCACCTTCTTTGATTTTAAAGATCGATGCCAATACTTGATCGGCTTTAATCTTTTTAAGGTGTATATCAAGAGTGCTTGTTGCGATACCCATTTCATTCATTTCTTTAGTAAAACTTCTTACTAATGTGAAATTAGATAAACTTCTTTTATTTTGATACACCATTGTTCCAAAGCCTGCCCGTCTGGTTAAGTAGTTTTGATCTACTAAGGCAGAGATGGCTTTTCTAATGGTCACCCTTGATACCTTATACGTTTCTGATAATTCCTTTTCTGTAGGAATCATCATCCCTTCAGGCCAAACGCCTGATTCGATATTTTTTCTAATATGCTCTCTGATTTGTAAGTAAAAGGGCTCTTTACTCATTAGATCTACTTTCATAGTCACACTTCCTTATAATAAAATGGTATCATACATCTAATACATTTACAATATATTTCGTTTTTTTTAGTTTTACAGCTTAACTAAATAAAAAAAACCACATCCTAAGATATGGTTTTTATCGTGTTTAATTATTCAACGATTGTAACTACTGATCCAGCACCAACAGTTCTTCCACCTTCACGGATAGAGAATTTAGTACCTTCTTCAATAGCGATTGGGTGAATAAGTTCAACATTCATCACAGTGTTATCGCCAGGCATAACCATTTCTGTACCTTCAGGTAGTGTAATAACACCTGTAACGTCTGTAGTACGGAAATAGAATTGTGGTCTGTAGTTTGAGAAGAATGCAGTGTGTCTTCCACCTTCTTCTTTACTTAA
>CAYLVT010000008.1:0-32760 GCA_964387195.1 uncultured Acholeplasmataceae bacterium | reverse complement strand
ATGCTCTCCATGGACTGGAATAAAGAACTTAGGTCTTGTCAGTGTAAGCATAAGCATAAGATCATCTTGAGCGCCATGACCAGATGTGTGGGTTTCTGCAACCGGACCATTGACAATAACATTAACTCCGTTTCGATATAACATATCCACCGTTTTATTGACCCCTTCTTGATTGCCAGGAATGGGTGAGCTTGAAAAAATAACGGTATCGTTTGGTTTTACTTTAATTTGCCTGTGGGTTCCACTGGCAATTCTTGTTAGTGCAGCCATCGGTTCTCCTTGGGAACCAGTTGATAAAATCGTAATTTCATTTTGTTTAAATTCATCCACTCTATCGGCATCAATAATCCAATCTTTAGGGACTCTAATATAACCTGTTTCCATACCGATTTCCATTGCTTTTTCCATCGACCGACCCACGACTGCAATGCGTCTATTATTTAAAATAGAAGCACTGACGATTTGTTGCATCCGATAGATGTTACTGGCAAAGGTTGCAATAATAATGCGCCCTTTAATTTGAGAAAAGATTTCATCAATTGAAGCACCAATTGAACGCTCTGATGGCGTCGTACCTGGTCTTTCCGCGTTTGTAGAATCGGAAAGTAAACATAAAACACCTTCACTTGCGATTTTAGATAACTTATCATACTCGGCAATCGGTCCAACTGGTGTATAATCAATTTTAAAATCTCCCGTATGAAAGATGTTACCGTATTTTGTTTTAAAGTTAATCCCAAACATATCAGGAATGGAGTGATTTAGACGAATAAATGAAACTTCAGTTCCCTTAAATTGAAAGATATGGTGTGCTTTATATTGGACAATGGTTGGTGGTGTTAAATCATGGTGTTCAAGGAGCTTATTTTCAAGCAAATCAACCGCAAACCCACTGGCATATATTTTAGGAATGGATACTTGTCTTAACAAATAAGGAATCCCGCCAATATGGTCTTCATGACCATGCGTAATAAACAAACCAACAATCCGTTCTTGGTTATCAATTAAATAACTATAATCTGGTATGACATAATCCACACCAAGTAAAGAATCATCTGGAAACATAATCCCCGCATCAACGATAAATATTTGGTTTTCTATTTCAAACACGTATGTATTTTTGCCCACTTCACCAAGACCACCTAAGGCAAAAAAGCCTATTTCATGGTCTTTAAGTAATTTGTTTTTCATACTTAAAAATCCCCCTTAAGTTTATAAATGACATATGTTACTTCTATATTACCAAAAAAGAAGGGCATATACAAATAAAAAAAATCACTTATCATAAGACAAGTGATGAATTGTTGTGTTTAAATGCTTTTTTAACGCCCTCTGTAATCTCTTTAATTAATACTTCTGGAACATAAGGTGAAATATCCGCATCATAGAAGATGAGTTCTTTAATCGCACTACTAGATAAATACGTATGACGGTGTGAAGGAAATAAAATAATGGTTTCAATATCTTGATCGATATGTCTATTAAAATGATATAACGCAATTTCTGATTCAAAGTCTTTAATGTTTCTTAAACCTCTAACCATCATATTAGCGCCTTTTTCCTTGGCAAACTTGACAACTAAATCGTTGGTTGAATAGACAAAAACATTACTACATTTAATCACCTTTTTAATCATTTCCATGCGATGAGTGGTTGAAAAGGTTGGCACTTTGCCAATGTTTTCAGTCACTAAGACATAGAGTTCATCAAATAATTTTGCCGCTCTAACGATAATATCGATATGTCCATTACTAATTGGATCAAAACTTCCCGCATAAATTGCTTTTTTCATACGATCACCTCATATACGTATTATAACATAATTTTTTAACAAAATTATTGAATATATGATAAACTATACATGGTGATGATATGCATTTACTTAAAAGAAGCGCAATCTTTCAAATCGCTTTATTTACATTTTTCTTATTTTTGGGGGCAACCTATATTTTAAGACAAATTATTCAAGAAAGCACACTTTATACCATTATTGAAATTACGTTTTTAGCGTTAGTGTTTTTAGGTGGTATTGTTTGTGTCTTAAAGACGAAAAAAGACGATTACTTAGTTGTCGATAAAGCCTTATTAAACTTAGTTAAGTTTGCGTTATATGGCGTTAGTTTAGGTTTAGTTATCGGATTACTAGGTGGGGTTTTTGTAGAGTATAGGCAATACTTTATCATTATTGCAGGTTCTATTATGTCATTATCAAGTTTATTTGGTTTATACTTATCGATTAAAATCATTACCTATGATGAAGAATAAGGCATCCCTTAAAGAAGTGGATGCCTTTTTTATTGACATTGACTACAAACACCATAGATCGTTAAATCATGTGATCGTAGTTTAAAGTTATGTTTATCGGTTTCTTTTTTTATATATTCCTCAACATGACAATCAAATTCAATTAGGCGACTACATTTTTCACAAACCATATAATGTTTATGATTATCGCCTATCATTTTATAGTAGGCTATATTGCCCAAATGGTATTTCTCAACTAAATGATGTTCCACAAAAACATCCAACGTTCTATAAACCGTAGATAGATTCATAGAGCCACTAGGTAAATCAAGAAAGATCATCTCTGCCGATAGGGGTGTGTTTTTCTTTTTTAAGTAATCAAGCATAATTTTGCGTTGTTTTGTAATTTTTAACATTATTCTAACCCTCTAACTTTCTTATATAAATATAATAATACAAAGACCATCCCATGAAGGACAATAATACTTGCGCCCGCTTGTAGATTTAAGTAATGCGCAATAATGATTCCCAAAATGGTTATCAATACATTTAATAAAACACTTCTTATAATCATCCCCTTAAAACTTTTACTAATTAAATTGGCAGAAACAGAGGGAAATATAATAAACGCACTGACTAAAAGAGTCCCAATTGTTTTAACACCAAGAACGACGATAATGGCTGTAATAATGGTTAGTGCATAATCATAAAGGTGGGTATTTATTTTATTAAACTTCGCATAGTTTGTATCAAAGGTAATCGATAGAAGGGGACGATACGATAAGGTGATAAATAATAATAAACCCATGGTAACCATACTCACTAATAAAATATCAAGCCAAGATGTAGAGAAAATACTGCCTACTAAAATCGCTTCAATGCTTTGATTAAACCCTTTGTGTAAACTGATAATGATAAACCCAATAGCAATCACAAAGGTACTTACCAAACCAATAGAAGCATCCCCTTGTAATTTAAAGTTCATCAGTGTTTTAATAATAATCGCCGCTAAGATTGTAAAAGGAATCGCAATATAGATTGGGCTATCGCTTAAAATAATCCCAATAATAACGCCAGTAAAACTAATATGTGCCAAACCATCACCTAAGAGTGATTGGTTTGAACTGACTAAAAAAGAAGAAATTAAACCGGTTGAAATCGCTAATAATAAGCCAATTAATAATGCCCTAATCATAAAGGGATAACTAAAGATCTCAAACATGATAATGTTTCCCCGTTAATTCATTATGGTCGTGTGAATGATGTGTTTGAAAATCTTCAAACGACCCGACAAATAAAATGGTTTGGTCTAAGTGAATTACTACAGAGCCATGTCTTAACCCATCGGATAAGTCATGGGTCACATGAATAACCGTTAACCCTTCTTGATGTAGTTTTAAAATAAGTTCATAAAAGTTATGCCTAAAACTATGATCAAGGGCACTGGTTGGTTCATCTAAAATTAACACATCAGGCTTTGAAAGTAAGGCACGGATAATATAGACTCTTTGGGATTGACCGCCTGATAAGCGGTTCATTTTTGCATGTTTTAATTCATGGATTTCCATCAAATTTAAATAATAATCAATCATTTCATCACTAGGTATATCTTTATTTGAGTGTTTTAACACTTCATAAACCGTAATCGGCATATGGCTTTTATTATGAAGATGTTGTGGCACATAAGATAATTTATATTTACCAAACAAAACAGAACCAGCAGATGGTTCTAATAGTCCTGTTAAAAGGCGTATTAAAGTCGTTTTACCAGAGCCATTTGGACCTATTATGTTCACATAATCCCCTTTATAAATGGTTAGGTTAATGTCTTTTAATACACACGTATCATAAAATTTTACACTCACATCTTTAAGTGTGATTACCTTATTCATAAAACTCCTTTATGACCTCATAGTTTTCATTCCAAAAGTCAGCTAAGGTTTTGTTTGTGTGAAAATCCCTTAAATGCACGTTATGAAATGAATGAAATGGCCGTATGGATACGTTATAACCATCATCTAATAAATCAGATTTGATAGTGCTTGCTAACTCTTGCATGGATAATGAATCGTAATAGATAACTAAGATATTATCTCGTTTAATATTTTCCATGAGTGTTTGAATATCTTTACTCGTTGGATTGGCCTCATCGGTGAAACTAGAAAGTAATGAATGAACAGTGATGCCACTTTCTTCACTAAAAGATTCAAAGACATCATGGCCAATATAATAAAGTGTTGGGTTTCCTAAATTTAAGAATTGTTGTTTAATGTGTGTTAAATCGGCAATAAGTTTTTGTGCATTTTCTTCATAAAAGGCTTTGTTTTCTCCATCCACCTTGATCAGTTCCTCTAAAATTGAATGGGTCATATGAATTTGATTGTCAATAGAGACAAAATAATGCACATCATCATGATCATGTTCATGACCGTGTTCGTGCTCTAAACCAACCGATAAATCAAGTTTATTTCCTTTTAGGTTTTTAGCCCAAGGTTCCATAGTATAACTTGTTAGGATAAATAACTTAGCCTTTTGGATTTCGATAATATCACGGCTTGTCGGCGTGAAGTGGTGCCCATCCGAGCCTATTGGAATAATTAATGATGTATGGAGTTTATCCTTAGCAATCGACTGAGTGATTGAATACTGTGGATAAAGGGTTGTGATAACGTCTGGTTGTTTTCGTACCTCCCTACATCCAAATAAAGTTAAAGTAAGTAAACTTAAAACAAATAATACCATTTTTTTCATATATATACCTCAATTACTAAAAGTATAACACACTTAAGTGCAATTGCAAATCATTTGCAACAAAATATATAATTTGTTTTATAAAAGAGAAATAGGCGTAAATCTTAAGAATCATATTAAATTATAAATAGAAACTCTTGATATAATACTTGTAAAAAGATTCTAAAAATGTTAAAATATCAAAGTAATTAGAGTGGATTTTAAAATCCGCTCATTTTATTACATGAGGTGTTTATAATGAATATAGAATTAGTTAAAACTAAAGTCATACCCTTACTTAAAGAAAAAGACTTAGAATTGGTTTCGATAAAAACAAAGAGAGAATTTGGATTAAATATTTTAGAAATCATTGTCGATGGGGAAGACTTAGAAATTGATCATTTAGGTGAAGTAAATATGTTGATTAATGATTTAGTAGATGATTTATTGCCAAATGATTATTATTTAGAAGTTGCATCACCAGGTGCTATAAGAGACTTAACTTCACTTGATGAGGTGAAGAAACATATTGGTAAATATGTCCATTTTGTAAGTGATAAATACAATCATGAAGGGACATTAGAAAACGTCGTTGATAATATTTTATTTATCAAAGTAAATTTAAAAGGTCGATTTAAAGTATTTGAAGTTTCTTTTGAAGAATTAAACAATATCAAATTAACAGTGAAAGTTTAGGAGTGATAATATGATTAGTAAAGCATTTTTTGAAGCCTTAGATTTATTAGTAGAAGAACGAGGCTTTACCCATGAACAAGTATTAGATGGTTTTTCTAAAGGTATGGTTGCCGCATTTAGAAAGGCAAGAGGACATTCTTCTTGTAGGGTAGAGATTAACCCTGAGAAAAATGAAATATTGATTTTTGAACAACAACTCGTTGTCCCAGATGAAGGCTATGATTTAGAAGCCGACCCTAAATACAAACAAATTAAACTATCTGAGGCAAGAAAGATTAAAAAACGCATTAAAGTAGGCGAGATTTTAGAAGAATCCATAAACCCTAAAGAGTTTTCACAAATTGCGGTTCAAAACTTAAAAAACGTTTTAAACCAAAACTTAAAAACACTAGAAAAAGAAAAACTCTTTGAATACTTTAAAAAACAAGAAAAAGAGATGATTGTGGCGAGAGTTATAGGCGAAGATGAACGTTTTTATCGCTTAGATATTTCTCAAGGCACAACAACCCTACTACCTAAAATAGAAGCCTTACCTACCGATTCATTTGTGGAAGGTGAAACGGTTAGAGTCTATGTTACATCGGTAGAAATGATGAACCGTGGGCCTAAGGTTTTAGTCACTAGACGCGATAAGAGCTTAGTGACAAGACTCTTTGAAGATTTAATCCCTGAGGTTAAAGATGGTATTGTTGAAATTATGGGTATTGCACGCGATCCAGGTGATCGTGCCAAAATTGGTGTGTTATCCAATGACCCCAATGTTGATGCGATTGGTTCATGTGTTGGTCAAGACGGGGTTCGAATTAAGGAAATCGTTAGAGCTTTATCGGGCGAAAAGATTGATTTATTCTTATGGAGCGAAAACGAAAAAGACTTAATCGCTAACTCATTACAACCCGCAGATGTAATTGATGTGGTTCGTATTAATTCGATAGATAAAACAGCGCTAGCTATTGTTGAGGAAGATAAACTCTCTTTAGCGATTGGTAGAAACGGACAAAACGTTAAACTGGCAGTACAAGCCATTCAATGGAGTATAGATATTAAGTCTGTTTCCATGGCAAATGCTGAAGGTATAGAATACAACAGGTGATGTTATGAAAAAAGTTCCAATGCGTACGTGTGTTGTCACAAAAGAAATAAAACCCAAAAAAGAATTGATTAGAATTTGTGCAACAAAAGATAAGGTAGTTTCGATTGATTTAACTGGAAAAGCGCCTGGTAGAGGGGCTTATATTCATTTGTCAAAAGCCGTTATTTTAAAAGCACAAAAAACAAAAGCATTGGATAAAAAACTAGAAGCAACCGTTCCAGATCAAATTTATGAGGATTTATTGAAACTCGTATGAACAACTTAGGACTTGCTTTTAGGGCTCAAAAATTACACTATGGCACAACCAATGTCATCAAATCAATTCAAAAACAAGAAGCAACATTAGTCATTATTGCAAACGATGCAAGCGATAATACAAAAAAGAAAATCATAGATAAATGTACATACTACAATGTCGACTATAAAATTAAGTACCAATCCCATGAAATATCACATGCGATTGGGAAAAAAAACATCATGGTCATAAGCATTTTAGATAGTGGATTTAAAAATATACTATAAAAAGGAGTGATAGTATGGCCAAACATTTTACAAAGAAAAACGAAGAAAAAGAATCACCAAAAGCCATAAAACAAGAAAAACGAACCTCAAATATCCCAAAGAAAAAGCCAGTCTCTGCTAAAGGTAAAACCTTAACCTATAAACCTGGTATGACCGTAAGTGAAGTCGCAAGCGGTTTAGGGATTTCAAATGCGGATATTATGAGACGACTTATGGGCCTAGGTGTGATGACTTCAATTAACCAAAGTATGGATAGAGACACCATTGAACTCATCGCAATCGATTTAGGCTTTAATATTGAAGATGAAGTGATTACCGATATTACAAGATATGATGAAATGACCTTTGATGATAAGGAAGAAGACTTAGTCAAACGTCCACCTATTGTAACGGTAATGGGACACGTTGACCACGGGAAAACTACCCTTTTAGATACCATCAGAAACACCAGAGTTGCCTCCGGTGAAGCGGGTGGAATTACACAACATATTGGGGCTTATCAAGTTGATATTCATGGTGAAAAGATTACCTTTATTGATACCCCAGGACACGCCGCATTTACTGAAATGCGTGCCCGTGGTGCTCAAGTAACGGATATCGTTATTATTGTGGTGGCCGCTGATGATGGGGTGATGCCGCAAACAAAAGAGGCCATTGACCATGCTAAATCAGCTGATGTACCAATTATTATTGCCGTCAATAAAATTGATCGCCCTCAAGCAAACCCTGAGCAAGTAAAAACAGAGTTAGCCAACTTAGGTTTAATCCCTGAAGATTGGGGAGGTAATACACCATTTGTTGAAATCTCAGCACTTAAAGGTATTAATATTGATGAGTTGTTAGAAGTGGTTGTCTTATTATCAGAAATAGAAGAGTTAAAAGCAAACCCTAATCGTTTAGCTACCGGTACGGTTGTAGAAGCGAAACTGGATAAAGGTAGGGGTGTTGTGGCAACGGTCATTGTTAACAATGGTACATTAAAAGTTGGAGATAACTTAGTGATTGGAAACACCTATGGTAAGATTAGAACCATGAGTGATGATGTCAAACACCGCATCACTACAGCTACACCAAGCCAACCTGTTGAAATCACAGGTTTAATGGATATCCCATCTGCAGGCGATCGATTTGTCTGTCTAGAAGATGAAAAACAAGCCAGACAAATCGCAGAAGAACGCACCAGCCGTCAAAGAGAAGGCGATTTACAAAAACAAAAAAGAGCCTCTTTAAAAACCTTATTTAAAGAAGCTGAAGCTGAAGAAAAAGAACTTGTGCTCATTATTCGTGGGGATACCCATGGAACGATTGAAGCTTTAAAGAGTTCTTTAGAAAAGATTAATGTTGAAGGCTTCCATGTCAATGTGATCCGTTCAAGTGTCGGTGCCATTACGGAAAACGATGTTCAACTGGCGGTCGCTTCCAATGCGATTATCCTAGGGTTTAATGTAAGACCGATAGCCATGGTTAGAGATATGGCAAAACACGATGGTGTTGAAATTAGATTATACAATGTGATTTACAAAGCCATTGAAGAAATTGAGGCGGCATTAAAAGGTATGTTGGCGCCTGAATTTGAAGAAGTTGTTACAGGTCAAGTTGAAGTTAGAAACATCTTTAAATCATCTAAAGTAGGTACCATTGCGGGCTGTTATGTCACCGATGGTAGTGTTCAAAGAAACTCAGGTGTTCGCTTACTAAGAGAAGGTGTGGTTATTTATGAAGGTAAATTGGCATCCTTAAAACGTTTTAAAGATGACGTTAAGGAAGTTAGACAAGGTTATGAATGTGGCCTTTCCATTGAAAACTATAACGACATTAAAGAAGGAGACGTTATTGAAGCGTTTTTAGATAAAGAGGTGGAAAGATGAGTATTTCATTAGAAAGATTACAATCCCTCTTCTTAAGAGAATTAGCGGTGATTGTAAATAAAGACCGTAAAATTGATGGTCAAATGTATTTTAATATTACCGAAGTTAAAATTACAAAAGACCGCTCAACCGCAACCATTTACTACACCATCCTATCGGATGAAAAAGAAGACTTAGAACGGGCAAATGCGATCTTAACTCAACTCAACAAGCAAATCAGATTAGAACTTGCTCAAAAGGTAAAGGATATCAGACGTATGCCTGAGTTAAAGTTTAGATACGATGAAGCGTTAGCTTATGGGAATAAAATTGAAAAAATATTAAAAGAATTAAACACAAAGACGGAATAACCGTCTTTTTGTTTTTAGCGATAAACTAAAAAGAACTAATGGTTTGTATGGTATAATTTAAGTAGGTGATTTTATGTATGTGAGTGTGATATTAGACATCCCCTCTAAACAATTAAATCAAACGTTTGACTATAAACTACCTTCCTATATGAAAGATGTTTTAGTTGGCTCTAGAGTGGTTGTAGAGTTTAACCAACAAATCCGCGTGGCTTATGTAGTAAAAAAGATGAAAGCTTCAAAACACGCAACCAAAGAAGTCTT
Source organism: uncultured Acholeplasmataceae bacterium (assembly GCA_964387195.1). GTDB lineage: Bacteria > Bacillota_I > Bacilli_A > Acholeplasmatales > UBA5453 > DUQU01. Next base: position 22,996 of record CAYLVT010000008.1, on the reverse strand, counting down.
ATACACAATCGATGATAAACCCATTTTATCAAGAGCTCATTTAGAGATGGTAGAGTTTATTAAAGATAAATCGCATACAAACTATAAAACCGCGTTTGATACGGTTATCTTTAGTATGCTACATACGTATTATAAACCGGTTTATAAAGTCGTTAACGAATCACGTGTACCCAATACACTAAAACCCTTAATAAAGGATCATACTATTGATATAGGGAAAGTTGAAAAGCCTTATCATAAAGCGATTAACCAACTTATCATTGATGGAGATATTATAGAAGATATCGACATTGAAAAACGAATGCTTCCTAACTATACCAAAGAGTTATTTATTAAGGATGCATCAAAACCATTAACACCAAAACAACAACCTATTGTAAATAGACTTAAAAAACCAGCCCTTATTGATACATTAATTGAAGAAGGGCATCAAAAAAACATTATTGATAGATTGATTCATAGGAATGTGCTTTCTTATAAGGAAGTCTTAAAACTCAAAACATACAATCAGTCGTATCAAATCGATGTTGAAGTTCATCAATTAAGAGAAGAACAAATAAAAGCCATTACTCAAATTGATAATCACTATGGGCGCTATTTATTATTTGGTCCACCAGGATCAGGTAAAACAGAAGTCTATCTACAATTAGTGGAGCGTACAATTGATCAAGGCAAACAAGCCTTAATATTAGTGCCTGAAATTGGTTTAATCCCACAAATGGTATCTAGACTAGAAAACCGGTTTAATGATAAAATTGCCGTTTATCATAGCCAACTTACAAACCGTGTAAAATACGATACCTATTTAAGTATTAAACATAAGAAAGTATCCATAGTGGTTGGGGTAAGAAGTGCGGTCTTTTCACCCCTAGATAACTTAGGCATAGTTATCATTGATGAAGCGCATGATTTATCCTATATACAAAAAACCAAGCCTTATTATGACGCCAAAGAGATGGCTGAAATCCTTTCAAAATCCTATAATTGTCCACTGATATTCGGTAGTGCAACACCAAGCGTTAATATGATGTATGAAGCGGATATGGGCATGATTAAATTATTAGAACTTAAACATAATCCTTCAAATACACCCATAAAGCTTGTTGATATGAAGAAAGAACTTATAAAAGGGAATAATTCGTTATTTTCAAGTGCCTTTAGTGATGCACTTAATAACGCACTTAAAAACAAAGAACAAGCCATTATTTTAGTCAATAGACGTGGGTATGCTCCTTTTATGATGTGTAGGCGTTGCGGGTATGTCAATAAGTGTCCAAGTTGTGAAGTAAGCTTAGTTTACCACAAGGCATCTAACCAACTAAAATGCCATTATTGTGGGTATCATGAACAACATTTAAAGGTATGTAGGGTATGTAAAAGTGAAAAACTAAAACCGGTTGGTTTTGGTGTGGAACAAGTTAAAGAAGCGCTGGAAGAGACATTTAAAGGGATTAGAGTTTTAAGGATGGATCAAGATAGCATAAAAGATAGTAGTCATGATCACATTTTAACGGCCTTTATGAATAAAGAAGCCGATGTGTTACTAGGTACTCAAATGGTATCAAAAGGCCATCACTTTACTAACGTATCCTTTGTTGGTGTGATGCTTGCAGATCAACTCCTAAAATTAAACAGCTACCTTGCCCACGAAAAAGCGTATAACTTAATAACCCAACATATAGGGCGCATTAGAAAACCAGGCGGATTAGCGATTATCCAAGCCTATAATATTGATAGTTTTGTCTTAGAAAGTATTGTAAATAAAGACTATAAACATTACTATAAGAACGAATTATCTTTAAGGAAAATGGGAAGATATTTGCCTTATTATAACGTTGTAAAAATGACACTTAAAGGTGACGATGAGCAAAAAACCATCGATCAACTCAATAAAATAAAACAACGTATTCTTTCAAAAAACTCCCACTTTTCCATTCTTGGCCCTACAGAAGACTATATTGTTTACTATCAAAATCGTTATCACTACTCTTTAACGATTAAAACACCACGAGCGATAAAGATTAACTCCTTATTAGAATACCTTGATAAATTGTATTATAGCCGTTATTATATAGATATTGACTATTACCCTGATTTAATATAGAGGTGCATTATGAAAATAGTATTTATGGGAACGATTTTATTTAGTCGTACCATCTTAGAAAAACTCAATCAGGTTTATCCAGTTGGGCTTATTGTAACCCAACCCGATAAAAAGGTAGGTAGAAAACAAATCCTTACACCAAATGAGGTTAAAGTGTTTGCGGTAGAAAATCAGATTAAAACCTTTCAACCAACATCCTTATACCGTGACTATCAAGAAATCATTGATTATAAACCGGATTTAATTATTACCGCAGCGTATGGGCAAATGATTCCAAAAGAAGTGTTAGCCTTATGCCCAGCCTTAAATGTCCATGGTTCTTTACTACCAAAACGAAGAGGGGGTGCCCCCATTCAACGAGCGATTATGGAAGGGGATGAAAAAACGGGCATTACGATTATGTATATGGCTCAAAAAATGGACTCAGGCGATATTATTAAACAACGAAGTATCGCTATTGAAGGAGATACTACTACCACACTATTTCATAAAATGGCACACCTTGGTAGTGAGTTATTATTAGAAGTGGTAAGTGAATTTATAAGTGGAACGATTAGAAGTTTTCCTCAAGATGAATCATTAGTCACTTTTTCTTATAATTTAACAAAAGAAGATGAATATTTAGACTTTAATCAAACAACACAGCAAATCATAAATCACTTAAACGGTTTACTAGATGAACCAGGTGGCTCTATTTTTATTAATAATACTAGAATAAAAATCTATGAACTTAAAAAACATGATATAATATCAAGTGCCCCACCTAAAACGATTTTATCTATTGATAAAGAGCTTATTATTAAGACACAAGATGGTGCACTTAGTATACTAACCCTTCAAGAACAGGGAAAACGCGTTATGAACGTAAAAGATTATTTAAACGGTCAACGCTTATTCAATAAAGGAGAACAGATAAAATGAAATTATTGTATTCCAGAGATGAAATGACACGCTTATGTATTACTGCCTTAGAATCACGTGGTGTAACGGTCGATGATATTGCAAATATTGCCTATGAACAACAATCACGTTACACGCCTGACATTAAGTTTGAAACGTGTAGAGAATCGGTTTTAAAGTTACTGAGTTTAAGAGATATCTTTCATACTGTTTTATTAAGTGTTGAACTTGATAAGATGGCTGAGAAAAAACTTTTTGAAGGTCCGATTCAAGACATTATTGAACAAGATTTAGGTTTATTTGGCATTGATGAAGTCTTAGGCTTAGATATTGCTCGTATTTATGGCGTTATTGGCGCAACAAACTTTGGCGATATCGATGTTAATAAACGGGGGATTGTTTCTAAGTTAAATCAAGAAGGCAAAAAGCAAGGCATTTGTCACACATTCTTAGATGACATTGTTGGTGCGATTGCCGCTGCAGCTTCCACAAGAGTTGCGCAAGTGATGAATGAAGAAATTGCTCAAGAATTACCACACGAACGGATCAGCTTATTTGACTAATTAGGGGTTTTTTAATGAAAAAAGGAAAGTTCAAAAAAGCGACTAAAGGTATATTTAACCGCTTTTTTGGGTTTGAAAATGGGATAGATATCACGGATGAGATTAAAGTATTACACCGTAGAAACGTCGTTATTAAAAATATCGTTTTAGTTTCTAACTTGTTTTATACATTCATCTTATTTATTATCGCAACAACGACAAAAGCGCCCACAGATTGGCTCTTTACAGCGTTGTTTTTTCCGTTTACGTTCTTTTTAAATGCAGTGATTAAAAAACTACTGTATGGGGATATGCATGATAAGACAAAACAGGAAGTTGGGATGTATTTATTAGCGCTTTATATGTTTATCTCGGTTGTGTTGTTTTATGCAAGGTTTTATGAAGATGCTACCTTAGAAACGGCGTCCTATATTTTAATTTATTATGCGATTGTAGTTATTAGTTTGTATACCTCTAGAAAACTAACCCTTTGGGCAACCTTTGGTATGTTAGTTAGTATGACGATTATTCATTTTACGTGGACGTATCGAATTAATGATACGTATAGAGGTTTAGCCATTGATGAGTTTTTTAAATTGTTTATTCAAACACCTGAGTTTGCGGATATATTACTTAGAACATCGATATTTATTATTTTTTCAATGGTTGTTTATGCGATTGTCTCTATTGGACAATATATGCAAGATGAGCGCCGTAATGAACTCATTAAACGTCGTGAAGTTCAACATGACTTCACCACGATTACCAGTGATTTATTTAAAGTGGTATTATCTTCAAAAAGTTCATTCTTAGATACACAACACTTTAAACTTGTCAGCTTAATGAGTGTTAAATTGGCTTCACTTTATGGTGTGGATGAAGATAATATTAATCGGATTAAAGAATATTCATTAATTCATCTTCGGGTAGATGAGATTAAAGATTTAGTACATCCAGATAAAGATAATGAACCAAACTTCAATACCCTAAAATCAAAGACGGTTTTAGGGAACCATATAGCAAAGCGTCTTCAATTAGCACAAAAGACTGAGGATATCGTGAGAGCTCACATTGAAGGTGCGGTTAATGAACAATTCATCTTTGAAATGCAACAAATCCAGCCAGAATTAAACTCACAAATTATTTTACTTTGTGATTTATACGTAACCATGCGCAGTTCTAAATCGTATAAAAGACCGTATCCCAATAGTGCGGTTATCGAACTCTTTACAAAGCAGTTTAATGGTTATTTTGAATATCAATTACTTGATCGCTTTTTAAGATTTAGACATGAATTTGAAGAAATGTATAACGAGTTTTAAACAATTGAAAATCAGCAAGTAAAGATACTTTTAAACTTAATGGTTAAAAAGATTGAATAAAAAGTGACATATGTTATAATATATTTGCCATTCATTAAGAGCTACTTAGGTTAGTCACCGATAGAGTAGCGGCAACCTGCAGATGTAAGGTGCTTAAGACGAGGGGGACACCCAACAATGAGTTTATTTAAATGCTCTTCTTGTATGGGAAGAGCTTTTTTTAAAAAAGAAAGGAAAAGATACAATGAATAAAAGATTATTTACCTCAGAGTCAGTTACTATGGGTCATCCAGATAAAGTAGCTGATCGTATTAGTGATGCCATACTAGATGCCATCTTAAAAGATGATAAAGATGCGCATGTGGCTGTTGAAACTTTAGTAACCACAGGGTTGGTTTTAGTGTCTGGAGAAATCAATACAACAACCTATGTTGATATTGATACTCTCGTAAGAAAAACTGTAAAAAGTATTGGATATACGCGTGGAAAATATGGATTTGATGCTGAAAATTTAGCAGTATTAACGTCTATTCATTCCCAAAGTGATGATATCTTACTTGGTGTGAGTAAAGAGGATGGAAACATTGGTGCTGGAGACCAGGGTTTAATGTTTGGTTATGCGTGTAATGAGACAAAAAATTATATGCCTTTATCCATTACGTTAGCCCATGATTTGGTGAGACGACTAGATGTTGTTAGACAAAAAAAGATCATCCCCTATTTAAGACCCGACGGTAAAGCTCAAGTAACGCTTGAATATGATGAATTCGATAACCCTTTTAGAGTAGAAGCGGTTGTGGTTTCAACACAGCATAAAGACGGCATTGAACTAAAACAAATTGAAGAAGATATTATTAAACACGTTATTAAAGAAGTGATTCCTAGTCATTTATTGGATAAAGAGTCTAAAATATATATTAACCCTACGGGGAAATTTGTTATTGGTGGGCCTAAAGGTGACACGGGTTTAACGGGTAGAAAAATCATCGTTGATACGTATGGTGGTTATGCCCGTCACGGTGGTGGTGCGTTTTCTGGTAAAGATGCGACTAAAGTTGATAGGAGCGCTAATTATATGGCCAGATATCTTGCTAAAAACATTGTCGCTAGTGGTATTGCAAGTAAATGTGAAGTGCAACTTGCCTATGTGATTGGACAACCTGAGCCGGTCAGTTTAAGAGTGGATACGTTTAACACATCTAGTATTAGTGAAAAGACAATGGTGGATGCCATTTTAAAACATGTTGATCTAACGCCTAAAGGCATTATTGAACGCTTTAATTTAAAATCACCGATTTATGAGCCACTTACCTATTATGGCCATGTTGGAAGAGAAGATTTAAATGTAGGGTGGGAATTGTTAGATATAGTTGCTATTTTTAATAATTTGTAATAAAATATAATTTGAGGTAATCAACATGGAAGCAAAATTGATCACGTATGAACAAAAACGTTATGAGATGTATGAACAATACAAGAAGTATACGTTAATTGGTTATTTAACCCTTATTTTTTTGATTGGCTTTATTTTCTTAATTATGGCATCCAATATCAAACGTGAATACGATAAATTCATTAAGTCTACCGTGATTGATAGCTTAATTAAAGATATGTATGAAGAAAGCATGTATGAACCAAATCAAATGATGAATATCGACTATATTCGATCATTGTCGATGTATCGTAGACCAGATCGGTGGTTTGGTGAGGATTACTTTAGCGGTATTTACAAAGGTGTTAGATTTGCCTGTAGTGAAATAACCCTGCAAGAAAGAAGAGAACAACGAGACTCAAAAGGGAATCGTAGAGTGTATTATGTTAATTACTTTAATGGCCGATTTTACTCATTCACCTTTGAAAAACAATTTGAAGAACGTCTTCAAGTCATTGAGCGAAGAAGTAATGGCATGGTTTCTGGAAGAATGCAAAAGTTTGATACTGAAAGTATTGAATTTAACAAAACCTTTAATACCTATGCAACCGATCAACACTACGTATTTTATCAATTGACCCCTGTCATTCAACTAAACTTACTCCAATTTGAAAACATGCACAGAGGAACGGTTCAAGTATTATATCAAGGTAATACACTAGATGTTGCGGTCAATGACTCAATAAACACACTACACCTTGATATCAAAACCCCACTAACTATGGAAAACTTACAACCCATTGTTCAAGACATTCAAATGCCTGCAGCAATTATTAATGAGTTTAACTTAGATAGTGATAAATTTAAAAATATATAAAAAATAATAATAAAAGAATACATATGGAGGTATTTATAAAATGGACACAGGTACAATAATATTAATCGTCGTCTTATCAATTGTTTTATTACTGGTAATTATTTTAGGTTGGTTCATCTCAACACTTAACGCCTTTAGAAGAATGATCGTTAAAATTGATGAGTCAGAATCAGGCATTGATGTTCAATTAACAAAACGTTTTGATTTATTAACTAAAATGGTTCAAGCAACAAAAGGTTATGTTAAACACGAACAAGAAACGCTAGCTAAAGTCGTTGCGATGAGAAACCCAGGTTCAAATGCATCACTGGCTGAAAAGCAAGAGTTCGCTAACCAACTTACACAAGGTTTACAAAGTTTAAACGTTGTAGTCGAACGCTATCCAGATTTAAAAGCTAGTGAACAATTTACCAATCTACAACGTGCTACAGTCGATGTAGAGGAAAACTTACAAGCGGCAAGACGTGTTTATAATGCAAACGTATCACATTATAACCAAAAGATTGTTGTATTCCCAGCTTCAATTATTGCAAACTGGAAGAATTTCACAAAACGTGATTTCTTTGAAGCTGAAGCAACCAAGCGAGAAGACGTATCATTTGACTTTTAATGCGGTTCAACTGGTATTATTCCCACTTAACCCTTAAAATCAACCACTTACCTTTATAAAGTGGTTTTTTTTATCATAAATCATCTATAATTAAGCTGTCGACAGAAGGAGGATAAAAATGAAAGTAAAAATAACCATCGATACATCCATAGAAGAGATGTATATTGAAGTCCACACCCCTAAAATCAATGAAGAAGTTCATCAAATAGAGGCGTATTTTCAAGATTTAAAACCCCTATTTCCGGTAAAATTTGAAGATACAATCAAAGTTTTAAAGCCACAAGATATCTATTTGGTAAAAAGTATTGAAGGAGTCTTACATGTAGAAACGAAAAATGACGTTTTTTATTCCAACAAAAAACTTTATGAAGTACCAATCATGATGGGTAGTACGTTTTTAAGGATTTCTAAAAATACGTATATGAACTTGGATTATTTAGATAGTGTTGAGGCAACATTTAGTGGGATGATGAAGGTAAAATTAACCAACGGTAAAACAGACTACATTTCAAGAATACATTATGAAAATTAAAATAAATGGAGATTACCATATCATCTATCAATCGCAAAGCCTTGCATTTAGAATCGGTGGTAAATCCTTTATGACAGGTATCGATTTAGGTTTTTAGTTTTCAATAATAAAATCGCTCTAAGTAAAATTTACTTAGGGCTTTTTTAATGTGATAAGGATATCTTCTTTAAGAAAATAATAATTTATGATAAAATAGAATAGATATATAGAAATGTGGTGTTTATTATGTTTAAAAAATGGTTTGATAGTGGTTATAAAGAACTTAAAAAGGCTCGACCTATTGCCGATAAGATTGTTAGTTTAGCTCCAGAAATGGAAGCTTTATCCGATGAGGAATTAAAACAAAAGACAGAAGAATTTAAACAACGCTTCACCAACGGTGAAACCCTTGATGATTTATTAATAGAAGCGTTTGCGGTTGTAAGAGAAGCTTCTAGGAGAGTAACCGGATTATACCCTTACTATGTTCAATTACTGGGTGGTATTGTAATACACCGTGGTAATATTGCGGAAATGAAAACAGGTGAGGGTAAAACTTTAACCGCTGTCATGCCAGCGTATTTAAACGCCTTAAATGGGCAAGGGGTTCATATTGTCACGGTAAACGAATACTTAGCATCGCGTGAAGTTGATGGTGAGATTGGTGATATCTTTAGGTTTTTAGGTTTAAGTGTAGGTTTAAACATTCGTGCCTTATCACCTCAAGAAAAACGTGATGCCTATGCGTGCGATATTTTATATTCAACCAATAGTGAACTTGGGTTTGATTATTTAAGAGATCATATGGTTTTATATAAAGAAGATATGACACAAAAACGTGGTCTTAACTATGCGATTATTGATGAGGTTGACTCGATTTTAGTAGACGAGGCGAGAACGCCTTTAATTATTTCAGGTGGCGCTAAACAAAACCAAAACTTATATCAATCAGCCGATCGCTTTGCAAAATCACTAAGAGATAGTGATTATTATATCGATATTGAATCCAAATCAATTGAACTATCCGAACAAGGGATTACGAAAGCGGAACAAGTCTTTTCACTTGAAAACTTATATGATATTAAAAACGTGAACTTAGTTCACCACATTAATAACGCGCTTCGAAGTAATTATTTAATGTTTAGAAATAAAGATTATATGGTAGCGGATAACCAGGTGTTAATCATTGACCAATTTACGGGGCGTGTCCTACCTGGAAGGCAGTTTAGTGAAGGGCTTCACCAAGCGTTAGAAGCGAAGGAAAATGTAGAGATTAAAAAAGAAACAATCACGGTGGCAACCATTACGTATCAAAACTTCTTTAGAATGTATAAAAAGCTATCTGGAATGACTGGGACGGCTAAAACCGAAGAAGAAGAGTTTAGAGAAATCTATAATATGTATGTGGTTGAAGTGCCAACAAACGAACCGATGATACGAATCGATGCGCCTGATTATTTATTCGCAACCTTAGAGGAAAAGTATGAAGCTTTAATTGATGATGTTGAAGAACGTCATCAAAAGGGTCAACCCATCTTAATTGGTACGATTGCGGTAGAAACGAGTGAGTATTTATCACTTTTACTTAGAAAAAGACGGATTCCTCATAATGTTTTAAACGCGAAACAACATGACCGTGAAGCGGAAATTGTCTTAAACGCAGGCCAAATGGGTGCCGTTACGATTGCAACGAATATGGCGGGTCGTGGGACGGATATTAAACTGGGTGAAGGTGTTGTTGAACTTGGTGGATTGGCCGTTATTGGTAGTGAACGTCATGAATCAAGAAGAATTGACAACCAGCTACGTGGTCGTAGTGGACGTCAAGGTGACCCTGGGTTTTCAAGGTTTTATTTAAGTGCTGAAGATGAGTTATTACTGCGCTTTGGTGGCGATACATTTAAACAACGTGTGCAAATGATTCAAAACCTTTCACAAGACAAAGCTAATCCAAGTGATAAGCCCGTACCGCTTGAGTCTAAAATGTTTACAAGGTTTATTAAAAACGCTCAAAAACGTATTGAAGGTCAAAACTACGATACCAGAAAGAGTGTCTTAAAGTATGACGATGTCATTCGAAGACAACGGGAAGTGATGTATCAACAACGTAGTGATGTCATTACCACAGATGATATTGAACCCTTTGTGTTAAAGACCATTGAAGGTTTTATTAATGAAACATTAAAACTTGATAACAATGCGATTGTCCATACCTTTGATGGTCACGTATTTATGAAAGATACCCTAAGCATTGAAGCATTAGAAGGGTTAACTGATAAACAAAAATTTGACCTTATTTATGGGTTTATTGATCAAGAAATTAACCGTAAAAAACAACAAGTCCCAGAAGAAATCGTTAAAGAATTCTTTAAGGTCATTACCCTAAGAGTCATTGACACACACTGGACGAGACACATCGACCAAATGGATGAGTTAAGACAAAATGTAAGACTACAATCCTACGCTCAAACAAACCCACTCACCATTTATCAAGAAGAAGCCTTTAGATTATATAATGAAATGTCTTACGCTATTGCAAAAGACATCACAACTTATATTTCTCGTGCTCAAATAAGAGTGAATACCGAACGCGAAGAAGTTGTTAAAAATACATCAACAAATGAAGGTAGAGAAATGAAATCAAGGCCACAAAAACGAAGCGGTAATAAATACCAAAGAAGTATGAAAAGGTGGTAATTTTAAGAGTGTTTAGATGGTCTAAACATTCTTTTTCTTTTAAACATGGAGGATAGAATGCAAAAAGTACTCATTATGATTGACTCATTTAAAGGGACGCTGGATAGTAAAGATTTGGGTAAAACCATGAAAAACATCTTTTCCAACCATCAAATCAAAGCCGATTATGTTTCTATATCGGATGGTGGAGAGGGTTTTTACGATGCCATAAATGCACATCTTCCTCTTAAAAAAGTACCAATTACACTCACAACACTAGACTTAAGAAAAAAACAAACCTACTACTACATAAATAAAGATACAGCCTACATTGAGGTGGCACAATATATTGGATTTAAAGGTTTTAATAAGGGGAAAAACCCACTAAAGTATACATCTTATGCAATTGGTGAAATTATTCATCATATTCACAATAGTGGCATAAAAAACATTATCATTGGCCTTGGTGGTAGTTTAACAAATGACTTTGGCCTTGGCCTTCTTGAAGCGTTAGGTGTTAAGTTTTTTAGTGATAAACCAATGAAAAAACTGCGTCCTATTGATATCAACCATATTAAAGAAGTCGATATTTCCAGTTTAGATAAATATAAAGATCTATGCATCACCATTTTAAGTGATGTGACGAATCCTTTATTTGGCAGTGAAGGAGCAACCTTTGTTTTTGGCAGACAAAAAGGGTTAAATAAAAAACACCTACCCATGATAGAATCCGCTGGTAAACACTTATATGACTTACTTTTAAAAGCGGGTTTAAAAGATACCAAAGATGAACCAGGCGCTGGAGCGGCTGGTGGGTTGGGTAATATTTTTAAAAGCATCTTCAATACAAAAACACTAAAAGGAATAAATTACATTCTCGATTTGATGAACTTTGATGCGTTAATTAAAAACTATGATTACCTTATCACAGGAGAAGGCAAAATAGACAAACAAAGCCTATCTGGTAAGGTGGTTTTCGAAATCGCTAAAAGAAGCGATAAACCAGTAATATTAGTGTGTGCATTATCTGAGATAACCTTAGAAGAAGCTACGGTTATACATGAAAATATTAAAGGCTTATTTTCAATCGTTCCTAGCCTTGCTTCAGTGGAAGAATCACTTCAAAACCCCAAAAAATATTTCACCGCTTTATGTAATCATATGTTAAAACATATGTTTATGGTAAAATAAATGAGGAGGACATTTATATGATTGATAAAATTGATATAGAGATCATTAATTCTTTTACGGTATCAGAATTATATGTCTTTACCTATTTAGATAAAAATAAAGAAGAAGTCATCGACTTAAGCGTAAAAGAATTATCCGATAAAACCTTTGTGTCTACCGCAACGGTAATGCGGGTAGCTAAGAAGTTAGGGTATTCAGGATTTACAGAACTTAAATACGCGATAAAACAAGAACTAGATCATAGAATTGAACAAACCCAAACGACAAAAAGTTTAGAAGTGGTTAAACAAAACCTCTTAAATGAAGTCAGCATTACAAAAGATAATTTACCTGATGATGAGGTTAAAAAAGTAGCTGAAATACTTAAAAGTAAGAAGCGAATCCATATGTTTGCTAAAGGTTTAACTCTTAATGTCTTAGAATACGCCTCAAAACAACTTCAGACCGCCTATAGACCTGTCTATTTATATAACGATACCCATATCGCCTATATAAACGCAGAAACGTTTAGCGAGGATGATGTTATCTTTTTAGCAAGTTTAAGTGGCAAAACACACCAAGTGATAAGGGTAGCCCAAATCGCAAAAAGTCGTGGCGCTACGCTAATTACCATTACTGGAAGACGTATCAATGAACTTTCTAAGATGGGGGACATTAATTTTAAGGTCGCAAATGAAAGAGTGGGTTCCACAAAACACGATTTTTCATCGAGATTGGCGATGTTTTATGTCCTTGAAGTCATTATCGGTATTTATTTAAATGATTAAATTAAATATTTTTTAAAACAAGGTGCGTAAGGGATTATGCGCCTTTTTCTTTTGCATAAGTAAACCAATTTATCGATAAAATAAATAAACTGTGTCATGTTTTACAAATTATGTAATGGTTATTATTAGGATATAGATTGGTATATTTGGTATAATTTAAGTGATATGAAAGGGGTTACATCATTATGATGAAAAGATTAAAATACGGATTTGTCGTGACACTGATAACCACACTACTTTTTTTAGTAGGGTGTTTCAGGCGTAATACCAATGAAGAAATTAAGACAAAGTTTAATGAAGCAAATTTAATATTGCTACTGGAAAACGAATCAACAGATAAAATTAATTCCCCATTTGAGTTGGTAATGACGTTTCAAGATTATGACATCTCATGGAAGAGTAATAGAGATGCCGCAAAGATTTCAGGAAAAAATGTTTCCATTACTCAAGGTGCTGTTGATGTCGATGTGTCACTAGAGGCATCCATTGTTGTTAATAAAGAAGTCATCACACGAATTATACAAATTACAATTATAAAAGATGGAGGAAGTACCGTGGAAACAAGAAAAGGAACATTCAATAGAGCTTACCCTGCTTATTATCAGTTAGGTGTACCACTAATTGAAGATGCTCATGTTATTTATATTAACTGGGATGGATTTGCACATTATTATTTAGAGGAGTTTTTCCAAACAGAAGCAGGTAAAAACTCAACCTTGTATAAACTAAAAGAAGAGGGTGTTTATTTTCCAAACTTAAAAAACACATTTCCTTCGATAACAAACCCCGTTCAAAATCAAATCCTTAGTGGCGGAACATCTTTAATTACTAAAAACATATACCGCTATTATGATAAGAATACCAATCAAGTCATTCAACAACAACGTGAAAACGAAGCCCTTATTCTACCTCAAGTTACGGTAGAAGCGGGTTTATCTACGGTAAGCATTCATATGTATCTAGCCGAACAATACTTAACAGGCACAGATATTAACAAACTCTATATTACTGCAGATTCTACCAATCCAAAAGTCATTGAAAGAAATAAGTTTGGCGATCACTTTGCAAGAATGGAACAGGCAATCAAGATGGTTAAAGGTGAGCCTGTGTTAGTTGGTGGTGAGACCTTTGTCTTTGAACAAATGCCTAAATTCACCATTATTTATGCCGATGATTTAGATGGTGTTGGTCACAATGAATCGGGTAGTTATGATTACCCTGTGGCTACAACAGAACTTGGTAGAAGAGCAAACATTCAAACGCTCTTAACTGAAATGGATGAAAAATTGGGTGAATTTATTGAAGCTGCCAAGGAAAGAGGTATTTATGACAAACTAACCTTCTTTTTAACAACCGATCATGGGATGAGTCCTTTTGGGTCAAGAGGTAGTGATGAAACAATGGATTATGGAACCACAAAACTCCATAAACTCATTGCTGATGTGAAAAGTTATAATAGCACATACAACCTCCAAAGAGTACAACCAGGTCAAACGCCTGCATCCAAAACAAATATAGTCGGTGTATCAGGAAATTTAAATATGTTTATGACCTTTAAACAAACCATTACCGATGCGGAGTTAGAGAGTTTTAAAACGTATTTACTGACCCTACCTTACGTCTATGAAGTCTATACAAGAAATGACTTAGCCTTAGAATATATGGATGTAAAAGACGTTGACATTTTAGTGGTGCCAAAACTTCATTATTCATTTGTCGATACATCACCCCTTAATACCATCTCGGTAAGAGCACAACATGATACAACCCTACCAGAGGCGAATCATGTGCCAGGTTTTATATGGGGTAAAGGCATTAAGAAGAATTATGAATATGTGGATGTTGCTTATAATTATGACTTTGGGATTACGATGGCCGCTGCCCTTGGTGTTGATTTACCAGAGGCGAATGGTTTAGTATTAGATATTTTTGAAAGTGGACGATAATATGAAATTAAATATTACAATTGCTGGAGGAGGCTCAACGTATACGCCAGGTATTTTAATTGGCATGATTAAAAAAAGAACCTCTTTTCCAATAAAACGACTGGTATTATACGATAATGATGAAGAAAGAGTTACGCAAATGGGGAAATTCTCACAAATTTTATTAAGGGATTTCTACCCTGAAATGGAGGTTGTTTACACGACCAATAAAGAAGTGGCGTTTCGTGATGTAGATTATGTTTTTTGTCAAATTCGTACAGGTAGATTAAAAATGCGAGAAGGCGATGAAAAAATTCCGCTTAAATATGGAGTTATCGGTCAAGAAACATGTGGACCAGGCGGATTTTCCTATGGCATGCGTTCGATAAAAGATATGATTGATCTTGTTAATGATATTCGAACATACTCTAAAGACGCATGGATTTTAAACTACACCAATCCAGCCGCAATCGTTGCCCTTGCTTTACAAAGGGAGTTTCCAAATGATAAACGTATTTTAAACATTTGTGACCAACCCATTAGCTTGTTACTCGCCTACGCGCGTTTATTAGGTGATATCAACTATAAAGACATGAAACCTCACTACTTTGGGTTAAATCACTTTGGTTGGTTTACACAAATCATTGATACAAGAAATAATGAAGACATTACACAAAAAATTAAAGATAAAATCCAACAAGAAGGGTTTTACCCAGCGGATAAAGAAAAGCGCGACCCTTCGTGGTTTCCAACATATGCAGCCGTTAAAAATATGCTTGATTTAGATGATACATTCCTACCGAATACCTACCTCCAATACTACCTATTAAGAGACCGTACATTGAGCCATTTAAACATTGAAAAAACAAGGGCTAATGAAGTGATGGAGGGTAGAGAAAAAAGGGTGTATGACGAGTGTGAGCGTGTGATTAAAAACAACAGCGCAAAAGATACACCTGCTCTACAAGATTTAGATAAACAAGACGCACACGGTGATATGATTATTGATATTGCTGATTCGATTTATGCAAACAAAAATGAGTTTTATGTTGTCATTGTAAGTAATGAACATAAAATCATTGAAAACTTAGACCCTGAGGTGATGGTAGAAGTGTTGTGTCAATTAGGTGCCGATGGACCTAAACCTTATTATGTAGGTCGTATTCCAACCTATCATAAAGGCCTCATTGAACAGCAATACGCGTATGAAAAACTAACGGTGGATGCTTACTTTGAACAATCATATAAAAAAGCACTTCAAGCACTGACAATCAATCGAACCGTTGTTGATATGGAACTTGCTAAGAAAATCTTAGATGATTTAATTGAACATAATAAAGGCTATTGGCCAGAATTAAGGAGGTAGTTATGCATTTAATTGTGAATGCCGATGACTTTGGGCTATCAAAGGGTATTAATTATGGTATTTTTGAAGCCCATTTAAATGGTATTGTTTCATCAACCACATTAATGATCACAATGCCAGAAGTGAATCATGCCCTTGAGATTAGCAAAGAAGCCCCCGATTTAAAAATAGGACTTCATTTAAACATCACCTTAGGTAGGCCAATTACCCATTGCCCTAGTTTAGTGAAGGCAGACAACCACTTTTATAAACCAAGCGAACTGCCCAATCAAGATGCGTTTATAGAAGAAGAAATTTACCAAGAGTTTAAAGCACAATATGAACTGTTTTTAAAGAAACTTGGAAAAAAACCAACCCACTTTGATTCCCATCTTTACGCACACCAACGCTATCCTAAAGCGAAAAGTGCGGTAACCCGTTTGGCAAAAGAAGTGAATCTTCCCGTTAGAGGGTTAACGATTAATGGTTTTAAAAAGGTGAAATTTTTCGACTTTTTTAAAGCCAATAACACCAATAATTTATTTGAAATCATTGAAAGTAAGTTAGAGGAATTACTCAGTCATGAAATTGCAGAGTTAATGGTACATCCGGCTTATATTGATGAGTTTTTACAACACAAATCCTCATATAACTACCCTAGAGTCTTAGAACTCGAAGTCTTAACTGATAAACGAATAAAAGAAATGATTCAAGCCAATAAAATTAATTTGATTGGATACGATGATGAGAGGTTACGTTTATGTAACGAATAGAAGTAGCTAATTTAACGAAAATATATGGAGAACCCAGAAAAAAGGGGTTACTACCAGAGGGTGTAAAAGCCGTAAACAATGTGACCCAAGTAATCCCAGAACAATCCTTTACCGTTTTAGTAGGGCCTTCTGGTTGTGGTAAAACGACTCTACTTAGAATGATTGCGGGTTTAGAAACCATCACCGAAGGTACAATCAAAATTGGTGGTGTTGATGTGACACACTTAGAACCTGGTGATAGAGGGATTGCGATGGTGTTTCAGGCGTATGCGTTATACCCGCATATGACCGTTTGGAAAAACATTGAATTTGGTCTAAGAAATGCCCGTATTCCTCAATATGAGACCAATAGGCGCATTAAAGATGTTTTAAAACTCGTTGGTTTAGAAGAATACGCCAATAGAAGACCGGCAAACTTATCTGGTGGTCAAAGACAACGGGTTGCCCTAGCCAGAGCCATTTCTAAACAACCGCTCGTGTTTTTAATGGATGAACCTTTGTCCAACTTAGACGCAAAGTTACGCTCTCAAATGCGTACTGAACTGATTCAAATGCACAAACAATTTGAATCAACCTTTGTCTATGTTACCCATGACCAAATCGAAGCGATGACCATGGGCGATAACATTATTGTAATGGATGAGGGAGTTATTAAACAATCTGGAACCCCAGAAGAAATCCACGATGAACCAAACTGTGTATTTGTTGCTCAGTTTATTGGAGACCCCGGTATGAATATTATTAAACTGCCTTCTAAAAAACACATCGGGATTAGACCTAGAAGTGTCTTTTTAGATTTTACAGTGGATATTGATAAAGATGATATCGTTATCGACGGTGAAGTATTAGCACTAGAAAACCACGGGTCAGAACGTCTGTACTTTATTAAAATCAATGGCACACAAATTTATATTAAAGATGCCCATAAAACACGATTAAAAATTGGAGATAAAGCCAAAGTAGTTATTAAATACAATAACATATATGCTTTTGATGAAAACGAAGACCGTATTTATAACGAAGCAGAGGTGAGAGCGATTTATGAGCAATATCGATCTGATTCTAAACAGTTATAATATCAAACAACAAAATAAAATCTTTAAAGAACTCGATAAAATACAAGAGGCTAAAGCCCTCTATTTTGAGCTTTCCAATGAAACAAAACAGGCATTTATACAAAAGATAAAACCACACAAAGTTAAAGTGGATGAATCTAAAGTGCATTTAAAATACTTAAAAGAAGAAATTTATCAAGAATTAAAAAAGTCAAAAGAAACTTATAAAAAAACACAACTCCAACTCAAAGAAGACTATAAACTTCAAACATTAGAAATCACAGATGCAAGTAAACTACACATTCAAAAACTCAATTCAATCGTTAAACAAAAGCTTCAAGATTATGATAAAAGTATCTCTAAAGAAGCCCTTGATTTAAACATAGATGAAGATGCTGTTGTAGAGATAGATGCTTACATTAAGGCAAATGATACCCTTCAAAGAAAGCATGATAAAACGGTATTAAATATTACAAAAGCGTATTATATTAGAGAAAAAAGGCTTTATTACAAATATCTAATTATGAACGCTAAAGACAAACAAAAAGCAAAACAAGAAAGAGATGCGTTTTTAGATTATTATCAAAAAGAAATTAAAAACAACCCAGGCGCATCACTTCAATCGCTACAAGAAGCACTCATTTTATCAGATAATTATAAATACCATTTAAATGATTTAAAAGCAAAACATAGCGAAAACAAACAAAAATTGATCAATAAAACATACAAAGAACACCAAAGACGTTTGTTAAAAGAAAAACTCCAAGGTATTAAGGATAAAGATCAAATTGAGGCGATTACAAATGCATTTCATGAAACAGATATTATTCATAAACGTATTTTAGCGCACCAACAACACGCTAAGGCCTTAAAACAACAACGTCATGACTTTTTAATGGAAGCGGAAGCCTTACTTCAAAAAGAAACAACCAAAACCAATGAACAAAAAGAAAAAGATTTAGAAGCGGCTAAACTAACGTGTCATAAGAAGTTAGAAGACGCAAAAAACAAACATGAGAGTTTTAAAACTTCTTGGCATAAAAAATATTTTAGTAAAGAAAATAATTATTTAAAGCAAGAAAAAATAAAACATAAAGAAATCATAAAAGCCAATCAAGCGATTATTAAGCAATTAAAACTTGAAATGAAAGAAGCAATCCAAAAAGAAAAACCATTAAGAGAAAAGCTTCAACATGATAAAACAAAAACCATCACCGAAGCTCAAGCCGTTATTAAAGAACTTCAAAGTGAACAAAAAGCGTATTATGAATCGCTTTCCATAGAAGATAAAAAAGCTTATAACCAAATGGAGAAATACGCCCGTCAAGAACGTAGAGAAAGAAGAAAGACAAACTTTGATAATGTTGAAAAGAAAGTCTTTAAAAAGATTAACCCAGCCTATATTTATGTCATACCGGCTTACTTATCGGTTGCCATCTTTACATTATTTCCATTTTTCTTTATGACAGTGGGATCGTTCTTTAAAATTAACTTAACGAATTTAGAATTATCTCAGTTTCTTGGGTTTACAAACTACTATAACAGTTTCTTTAAAGATAGAGAGTTTCAAATGTCTTTATATAATACGCTCATCTATTCTTTAATGACTGTAGGGTTATTATCGGTAGTTACCATTAGTATGGCTGCGTGGCTACACCGGGACACTAAAATCCATAACGCAACCCAAACGATGGTCTTTACCCCCCATATTGCCTCGTTTGTAGCAATCTCTATTTTATGGATTGCGATGCTTAGACCCGATGGGTTAATCAATCAATTTTTAGCGATATTTGGTATTAAAGGGCCTGGATGGCTCATTCAAACAAATACCGCCCTACTGTCGATTAGTTTTGTGACCGTTTGGAAAGATATGGGTTATTATATCTTAATTATTATCTCTGGGCTTCAATCCATTCCTGCCTATGTCTATGAAGCAGCGAAATTAGATAAAGCCTCAAAGAAAACCCAATTCTTTAAACTCACGCTACCTTTATTAACACCAACACTATCGTTTGTGTTTGTGACCAAGTTTATTAACTCATTTAAAGTGTTTGCACCAATTGAGATTATGACCAACGGAGGACCGCTTGGTTCATCGATGGTATTAAGTTATTGGATTTATAAAATGGGACGTGTAGGGTATAACTATGGTACCGCGATGGCCGGTGCGGTAGTATTGACTTTGATCATTGCCTCATTTACGTTAGTCAATAATCGTTTCTCTAGACGAACGATTCGATATTATTAAGGAGGGTGTATGGAACAAGAATTATTAAATCAAGCTCAACAGCCCATTGAAGGGGCATACTATACGCCTATTATTCGAGAATTAACGATTAAAGAAATGAAACGGGCTAAATTAAAACACCGCCTAAAATACATTTTAAAGATACTCAATTATTTTGTATTAATTGCGGTTGGGATGACGTTTGTCTATCCATTTATGTGGATGTTTACAATGTCCATTAGGCCCCTTCATGAAGCACTATTATTCCCCCCAAGCTTAATTGTTACCAACCCCCAATGGGGCAACTACATTGAAGCTTGGAGAAGGGCTAAATTTAGCCAATATCTAGGAAACTCAATCACCTATGCTGTCTTGGTATTAGGGTTGCAATATTTCTTTATTGTACCAATTGCCTATGCGCTAGCAAGAATGGAGTTTAAAGGTAGAAAATCACTCTTTTTAATAAAACAAATAGGGATGATGCTACCCATGGAAGCGACTTTAATTCCAGTATATTATCTTTATGCGAAACTTGGCCTTGTTGATACGTGGACAGGTTTAGTACTACCTAGTTTATTTTCAATGTTTGGCATTTACATGTTCATGAACCAGTTTAGAACCATTCCCAACGAAATCGTTGAATCAGCACGTTTGGATAAAGCAAAAAACAGAACGATTATGGTTCGCATTATGGTACCAATGATACTGCCAACCTTTATAACGCACTTTATCTTAACGTTTATATCGAACTGGAATACCTATTATTGGGTGTTAGTTATGACGACAAGCGAGAAGTTAAAGACGCTACCTGTAGCGATTACGGGATTATTAAGGGCGGATGGAATAAACCAACCATGGCATATTGTAATGGCTGGTAATATCTTACAGATTGCACCAATATTATTGATGTATATACTGGGCTCACAACGTGTTAAGAGAGCGATGATTGGTGGACGAAAGATTAGTTTTGCCGGATCAAGTAGACCTGGTTTAATTAAAAGAATTATTTCAAGCTTAAAGAAAAAGCGACAACTAACAACGGTTAGAAAAGAGGGATAAGAAAGATGAAAAAACTATTTACATTAATGTTAATCGTTTTAGGATTTACCTTAAGTGGGTGTATTGACCCCAACCAAGGTGAATCTGAAAATGGAGAAATTTACGTAAACAAAAAATGGGATTTATATGATGGGGGGCATATTGTTGATAGACCAGTAACCATTGACTTTTGGTCTGCAAACTCAGCTACTGACATTCAAGGCCAAGCGATGGCGAATTTAGTTGAAGAATTCAACAGAATGCAAAAAGAGTTATACCCTGAGTCAGCGATTACCGTAAGACCTGCGTTTACAGGTGGTTATATTGTTCAAAACACAAGACTACAATCGGCCATCCCAGCCAATACAAACCCAGAAATTGCGATGGTAGGGGTAAGTTCGTTTTCACTCTATCACCAAAATGTCATTGATATGAGAGAAATCTTTACCTACGATGAAATTAGAGATATTTTCCCTGGCTTTTTACAGTTTGCGATGTATCGCCATAAGTTTGTTGCCTATCCTTACTTTGCGGCATCAAACATTTTAGCTATCAACAGAACACTTCTAGAAAAAACAGGGATGCATATCCCTACCGCTAGTGAAATTGTTGCTGATCCAGAAAACTCCATTTGGACATGGGATTACCTAGAAGAAGTCCTAACCGCGGTTAGGCAACTAGAAGGCGCTCAAGAAAACAAAATATATGGACTAGCGACAACAGGTATTCCCATTTATGAAGCGTTCTTTTCCCATGGTGAAGCACCTTATAACGAAGGGGCAACACAAATAGCCTTTACAAAAGAAACCGCAACAAAAATCTTTGATTACTGGCAACGTATGGCCCGTAATGACTTATATGTAAACCCTGTATTAGATCCACAACACGACAACCAAACAAGGGGTCGGTTTATCTCGGGTGAGGTTGGAATGAAGATTGTTTCTAGTTCCATTGTTTTGGATATGCATAATTCCATTCCTAAAGATGAAAATAACAAACCGATTTTTGAAGCCGATGTTTTACCACATCCAAAAGAAAAATACTTTTATTCAAACCAAAGTGGCGGCGGATTAATTCTTTTTAACAATAAATCAGAATTAAGAAAGAAAGCTTCCGTAGAATTCTTAAGATGGCTTTATCAGCCAGCTCAAGCGGTTAAGTTCTCAACCAACGCAGGGTATTTAATTACAACCAATGCCGCAAGAGAATCTGCAGCATGGCAAACATTTACTAAAGACGTTAACCCATCAATGGATGAAGTCTTAAAACTGATGCAATTTGCACCACAAGAAGGCCTACGTCTACCACTTGGGCGTTCAAAAGCACAAGCCGATACGGAGTTTGCAAACTACTCAAAAGGCATTTACTACAACAACTACGGGGATGATCCAGGTGATGTGGTGGATGAAGTGATTAAGCGCGTGAATTACATTTTAGATGTGAATAAGGATTAATATGAGACAAACATCTACTAAAGAAAAAGTAACCATCTCTGTTGTTGGATTTGGTAATCGTTCAAAAGCGTATATTGATGTATTAGAAGCACACTATAAAGATAAATACGTCATTCATTCCATCTTTGAACCTAATAAAGAAAGACAACAACAATTAAAACAACTTTACAACTTAAATGAAGACCGTATTTATGATGGCTTTGAAGATTTTATTAAACTACCGAGATTATCGGATGTGGTCATTATTGGCACACTAGATGACCAACACTACATTCCAGTTATCCATGCGATAAAAGAAGGTTATGAC
>CAYLVT010000007.1:0-37225 GCA_964387195.1 uncultured Acholeplasmataceae bacterium | reverse complement strand
CTTGATTTTTTGTGGTGTCATAATATTTAAATCCATATTCAATGATGTCATAAGACTCAGGAAGTTTATGCTTTCCAACAAAAGATGTATGACCTTCTCTAATTTGATGTGGGCTACTGATAGTTACATAATATTCTTGGATGCTTTCTCCCTCATGCGAAGTAATGGTCATATTACCAATCGCCGAGAATACATAAGGCGAACCATAACCAATAATGGTTCCTTTATCATCTTTCCAAACCACATTGGTTTTCGTTGAAGTTAATTCAACTTCCCCATGGGGTAAGTAACTGTTGTCCGTACCATCCACATTAATGGTAATGGACTTGGTATCATCAATTAAATATCTCGCCACATACACATCAGCAAGTCGACTGTCTGATGGGGGTGTTGGGTCAGTCACTTTGGTTTCATAAGAACCAATTAAACCCCAACCATCAAACGCAGATAATGCCTTACCTGGTGCGTTTCCTGGTAAAATTGGTTCACTGTCTTCCAAATACTGAATTTCAAGTAACTTTAAGTTAGAATCTACAAAGGCTGCTGCTTTTTTATCACTTGAAATAAAGTAAGCTTTTAGGTGAGTCGTTGATTTTACTCGTGCTCCAAAACTTTCTGGTAAGTCTCTTCTTATCGCATCGTTAATAGTCCAAAATAAAAACTTACTGTTTTCACGTACTTCAGAGGGTCTTTCTCCTATAGTAAAGCTATCACCAACCGCAAAGTTTGAGTTTGAATAATCCTCTGACTTAACTTCACTACCATCAAGATAATATGTAACACTTATGACGGTTTCATCTTGTGCATGTAGATTATTGTGGATTCCAAACACAAAAACGAGTGCCAATATGACAAACAAACTTTTTAATTTGCGCATATTACTCACCCCAAATCTCTTCTGAACCAAGGGTTCCAAAGAAGCTTTTTAAGCCATTGCTTTGGGCAATTGCTTCTTCTGTTTCAAACTCTACAACTTCAATTATGGGAGATTCATAAATCTTACCATCCATAATGAATCAACTCCTTTTAAATATTATTTAGTTATCCAAATATTGCCCATATTATATCGCATAGTAAAGTCTTTTACAATGCTTTATTAAAGTTGCATAAATTATATAACATTTAGTTCATTTTATAGTGATATCTTTTTAACATTGGAAACAAAGCTATAAATCGTTTATAATCTTTTGAATATATTATTCAATTAAATTGTCTTGAATGCGTTTTAAATTACTGATTTTCTTGATTATAAGTGCCTTTGTGCTATAATGTTAATGGAAATTATGATAAACAAAAATGAAAGGATGTATTATATGAGCAAAAAGTATGTTTACTTATTTACTGAAGGCGACGCATCAATGCGTAACCTACTCGGTGGTAAAGGTGCTAACCTTGCGGAAATGATTAGCTTAGGCTTACCTGTTCCTCATGGGTTTACTGTTACGACTGAGGCGTGTACTAGATACTATGACGAAGGTAAAAAAATCGCTCCAGAAATCGTTAGTGAAATCTTTACAGCGGTTAAAGATTTAGAAAGAGATTCTGGAAAAACATTTGGCGATGTTAAAAACCCACTCTTAGTTTCTATTCGATCAGGTGCTAGAGCTAGTATGCCTGGTATGATGGACACAATTTTAAATTTAGGTCTAAATGATGAGGCCGTAGTTGGATTGGCTAAACTTACAAATAACCCTCGTTTTGCCTATGACTCTTATAGAAGATTCATTATGATGTTTGCAGACGTGGTTATGGAAATTAGCAAAGAACATTTCGATGAAATATTCGAAGCGAGAAAAGCGTTTAGAGGTACTCATGATGATGCTGATTTAACAGCTGAAGATATGGAGTTTATTGCAAATGCCTTTTTAAAACGTTATGAAGAACTTAAAGGTGAACCTTTCCCACAAGATCCAAAAGAACAATTAATTGAAGCGGTTAGTGCCGTGTTTAGATCTTGGGATAACCCTAGAGCAAACACCTATAGACGTTTAAACCACATTCCTTATTCTTGGGGTACGGCTGTAAACGTTCAAACAATGGTATTTGGTAATATGGGTATGGATTGTGGAACGGGTGTTGCGTTTAGTAGAAACCCATCCAATGGTGATAATGAACTTTATGGTGAGTATTTATTCAATGCACAAGGTGAAGACGTTGTTGCTGGTGTTAGAACACCAAAACCAATTGCTAAATTAAAGGAAGAATCGCCTGAAATTTATCAACAATTCCATGATATCGCTGAAAAGTTAGAACATCACTATAAAGATATGCAAGACTTAGAGTTTACAATCGAAAGAGATAAACTCTACATCCTACAAACTAGAAGTGGTAAAAGAACAGCTCAAGCCGCTGTGAAAATTGCGATTGACTTCGTTAAAGAAGGTACAATTACTGAAGAAGAGGCTGTATTAAGAGTTGATCCACAAGCATTAGATCAACTACTTCACCCAACATTTGATCCTAAAGCGTTAGCTGAAGCCAAAGTGGTTGGTGAAGGGTTAGCTGCTTCTCCTGGTGCAGCTTATGGTAAAGTTGCCTTTACAGCTGAAAGAGCAAAACAAATCAAAGAAACAACGGGTGAACCGGTTATCTTAGTACGTTTAGAAACATCACCTGAAGATATTGAAGGTATGGTTATTGCCTCTGGTATTTTAACAGCACGTGGTGGTATGACTTCTCACGCTGCGGTTGTTGCACGTGGTATGGGTACTTGCTGTGTTGCTGGTGCGGATCACATGGTTGTAAACGAAAATGAAAAATACTTTGAAATCCGTGGTAATAAATTCAATGAAGGTGACTACATTTCACTTGATGGTTCTACTGGTAAAGTTTATGGTGAAAAAGTGGCTACCATTGAAGCAACAGTCTCTGGAGACTTCGCAACATTAATGTCATGGGCTGATAAATATAGAGCACTTGATATTCGTACAAACGCAGATAACCCAAGAGACGCTAGAGTCGCATATGAATTTGGTGCATCCGGTATTGGATTATGCCGTACCGAACATATGTTCTTTGAGGCAGATAGAATTAAAGCGGTTAGAGAAATGATTCTTTCTAAAACACAAGAAGAAAGAGAAAAAGCATTAGCTAAAATTCTACCGATGCAAAAACAAGACTTCATTGAATTATATGAAGCGATGGAAGGCCTACCTGTAACGATCCGTTACTTAGACCCACCACTTCATGAATTCTTACCTACACAAGATCATGAAATTAAAGCGTTAGCTAAAGATATGAACGTTACATTTGAAGAACTTAAAAACACCGTAAGTGACTTACATGAAACAAACCCAATGTTAGGTCATAGAGGGGTTAGATTATCTGTAACTTATCCTGAGATTGCAGTGATGCAAACACGTGCAGTTATTGAAGCGGCTATTGAAGTGAATAAGCGCGGATTAAACGTACGTCCTGAAATTATGATTCCTTTAGTGGGTGAAGTTAAAGAACTTAAATACGTGAAAGACTTTGTTGTTAAAACAGCCGATGAAATCATTAAAGCTTCAGGTATTGATATGACATACTATGTTGGTACAATGATTGAAATCCCTAGAGCAACCATCTTAGCTGATGAAATTGCTGAAGAAGCTGAGTTCTTCTCCTTTGGAACCAATGACTTAACACAAATGACCTTTGGATTTAGTAGAGACGATGCGGCTAAGTTCTTAGGTGACTACTATGAAAGAAAAATCTTTGAATACGACCCATTTGCACATATTGATGAAAATGGTGTTGGTAAACTTATGGAAACCGCTGTTAAACTAGGTAAACAAACACGCCCTGATATCGACTTAGGTATTTGTGGTGAACATGGTGGCGATCCTAAGAGTGTTGATTTCTGTCATAGAATTGGATTAAACTATGTCTCTTGTAGCCCATTTAGAGTGCCTATTGCAAAACTCGCTGCTGCTCAAGCAAACATAAGAAATCCTAGAAAATAATTAAAATACCCTGTTGATTTTCAACAGGGTTTTTTTAAGAAATCCAATAATAACTTAAATAAAAAAGCCCAACCGATTTAAGTGTGGGCTTTTCTTTACTCTAATGGGCCTAAGGGGTCTTTATACTCCGCTTTTGGTCCGTAATCTTTAAATGTCTTTGAGGGTTTTTTATTACCAATATAAGCTTTTTTACCTCGTTTGAAATAAAACAAGAAATACGCACCTAGCACAATAACGATAAGCGTTATCACAATACTTAAATAAAATATATAGGCGTATTTTTTCATGGAGTGATAATGTTGTGGGTAGACACCCTTTTCTTTTAATGCATCGTCATTAAACCCGACTTCATGGATGGCCTTTTCAATGAGCACATGCTCATCGATAATGGTGTAGTTTGTTTCAAAGGTTTCTTCGATGACTTTAACTTCATTAGTCTCGGTAATGGTTGCGTATTCTTTTGTGATTGTTATGGATTGAGGGTTTAATGATTTAATGTCTTCAATTTTAATTTCTGCTTGTCTATTTTCATTAACTAAAACATACATTTGTAAATTTCTAAAACGATCAAATGAATACTTTTCGTTCGTATCTCCATTAAAAGTTAAATAGTATAATACACGGTCTTCTTTATTATAGTATGCATCTTTTGGGTAAAGCATAATATAAAAAAGAGAGGCGTTTATATTTTTTCTATAGACTTCAAAAAAAGCAAGCGTAAATTGATCATTATCATAAATCATCGTAGGTAAGCGTAGATGATAACCAACGGAGCCATAGAAAAAATAAAACTTTTCATAGTCTTCTTCTGATTCAATGGCCTTGGTTCCTTCATTTTGGAAATAAAGGCCTTCTTGTTGTCCTTTAGAAACAGCCCCTACTACAAGTAGTAAAAGGGCTGCATATATAATATATAGTATTTTCCAAGTTGTCTTCATTATGGTTTATAAATGCCTGAATAAATGCCTAATTGATTGTCTCTGGCGTGAATATCTGCATCTTGAACCCATTGGTATAAGTATCTATTACCCCATACATTGGATAACATATAAGTTTCTGAATCTTTAAATCCCATCGCATCACCTAAACCATAATACACAAGTTCATAATTTAATAAATGCCACTGTGGGTTTTCAACCGTAGCAGAATTGTACCAAACAACACCTAAGTTTCTACCATACCCATCAACAACACCAACACCTCTATCGGATTGAATATAGATTTGGCTTGCGGTTGATAGGGCATTCTTTGTGAAGTTTGAAGCTTCTTGTGCATAAGGTTCACCCTCAACACCAGGCTTTTGTGTTTCTGGTGTATCTACCATAATAAAGCGAATCCGTTTATCGCCGTTATATGGACCTGGATCACGTGGATCTAGCGATTGGAAATACACGGTATCACCATCTGCGGCAGATAAGTATTTAACAAGGGTCATCCCAAAGTTAGGGAAAATATCTTCTTTATATTCAAATGTTGGAAAAGACGCAACTTCATAAGGGTGTGTGCCAATTGGTTCTAAATAGGTTGGCACATAACCCGCCCACTCTTTTGAGTTATAGCCTCTTTGACCTCTTGTGATAGTATGTCTTCTTATAAAGATTTCATTGTCTAAGGAAAAGATCGTATTACCAACATTATAAATGGTGTCAATGTATGTATGATTGCTTGATTTTCTTAACTGAATGGTGTCATTTCCATCAAAGATGAGCTGATCCGAAATCAGATTGGCTTTTGCCTTCAATACTTCACTACTTGTTTCAGAAACAATCACATACGCTTCTTTTGCGTTAAGTGTTCCACTTAGTGGGATGTGATAAGTTTCTGTTAGTGAGCCGTTTTCAAAGATTGAAATATAATAATCACTTAATTGAATCGCTTCTTCTAATGGGTTATAAATCTCGATTCCATTATTGCCTGCGGATATATCAATGTATTTAGAAATGAACGGTTGAACGTCGTTGTTTATATCATCATTATCATATAAATAAATTGAAATGTTTGTTTGTTTATCAATAATATCGCCAACTTCAACCCCAAGATACATGTTAAATGTATCCATTTCTTTTGAGTTGTCAACCACTCTATAGTAGGTTGCGGTTAAGTCATGTTTATTTAGGTATTGATTAATTTCAGGAATCGTTAAACCTTTTAAATCTTTTAACTTCACTTGTGAACCGTTGTATAAGTATTTGATCGAGCCTGTTGTGTATTCATCACCAACATTTACATCAAAATAACCAAGTACATAATCGGGATCTCCGGTTGCTTGTGGTACCGCAACAATATTATTTTCAGTAATACCGGCCTTTAAGAAAAACGCTTTAATATCTTCAACTAAAATCTGTGTAATATCAGGTAATTTTCTAGTTGCAACATACGCCGTTAATGCTTCTGTTTTAGAAACACTATCGCCAACATTATAGGTTTTATAACCTGTAAAATAACCTCTAAATATCGATACATTAAAAGACTCTTCAACGGTAAAATTACTAAATCCAAGTCTAGTTAGTTCAGCATTAATTTCTGTTTTATCTTTATTTTCTAAATTCGGTAATACCGCAACGTCACTATCTTCAGTGATGGTAAGTTTACTCATCTTTGATGCAAACATTACCCCTTTAGCATCAAGGAATTTAGCAATCACATCATAAGCACCCACATTGGTGTGTTCATTGTTTTCATAAACAACACTTATGCCACTTAATAATTCCCCTTTAATACTTAAACTATGCGATTTTCCATCATATGGAACGGTAAGATCATCAAATATAATAGTTCTTAAATCAACAATCGTAAGTATCGCTGTTCTGGTTTCTAAAGTGGTGTTTCCTTTTTTAAAGTCAACTTTAATGGTGTGTATACCGGCACTAATAATATCGTTGTTTTCATAAACTGCAGTAATGCCTCTTGGCAGTTTCCCTTCAACACGGATACTTTTTTCCATGCCGTCATATTCATAGGTTTTATCTTCAAATTTAATATGACTTAAGTCACTACTTGGATTTGTACAGCTAGCTAATAATCCAATAAATAAAACCAAGATAAATGTAATTATTTTATTTCGCATTTTATCACCTTTTTTTTAAGCGTGCTTTCTTGTTTTTCTTACCGCTAAATAAATCCCTATCGCGGCACCAAAGACTACAATAGCCATCACGTTTAAAGCGATTAAGATCATCATGAGTGAAGGCCCATTTTCAATAACGATTCTAAGTGTTCTAGCGGGCGATACATTATTGGATGTATCAATGGCTTCAACAATTAAAGCAAACTCACCGTTTTTCTTCGTTTCATAGTTAGTTATATAATAGGCAACTACTCTACCTTCTCTATCTAATTCTAGCGTTTCTTGTAGGGTATGTAGGTCTTCTATCTTTTTACTTGCAATATTTATTTGCATTTCTTTATCAACGAGTAATTTTGAGGGATTATCACTTAAAAACGCTTTAACTCTTACCGTATATGTACCGTCTTTATCCGTTAATTCATAACGTGTTGATTGAGCTGCGTTTTTAATTTGTTCTTCTGTATATCTATCTGCATAGCGTCCTGATTCATAGTCATGAACGTTTGATTCTACTAAAACTTTATCATCATTAATCATAATAACAATCTTTAAAATAGAATCACTTTCATCATAGTTATCAATTACATCAACTTCTTGAACAACTTCTAAAATATCTAATCCTTTACTTGAACGATAGTAGCGATTTTGGAAATTGGTAATGAATGGTGAATCGATATCCGCAACAAATAATTTTACTTCTTTACTCGATACATTTCCCGCCCTATCACTCACTTCAAAAGTGACTACATACTCCGTATCAATCTTAAAGAAATCCACATCTTCTAATCCTACAAACATAGATTCATTAACCGCAATAACACCATCAACATTATCTTTTACTTTTACAAATCGTTCCATAAACCGTGTTTTATGGTCTTGGATTTGTTGTTCTTTTGTTAATTTAGGGTCATTCATGTAGCCCCAAACCAACTGACCTAATTCATTTAAGTTATCGTCGATTTGATAGGTAATAATCTCAGGTGACGTGGTGTCTTCTTCAATAACTTTAAACACCTTTGTGACTCTTGCAATATCTCTATTACTGTCAAATATATATTCCCTTTGATAAAATAGCGTAATATTATATTCGCCTACTTGTGTAATATCAAACCCCCCAAGTCGAATCGAATACTGACTTGGATCAAGTTCTTCAACGTCAATGACTTTAAAGTAGTCGTTAAAGTTGGGTTCGGTTGAATTAACGATAAATTCAACGGGTAAGTCTTCATCATATTCAACCAAAATACTACTTAACGTATTTACAATTAAAAGTTTAATCTCTCCGTATACCGCTAGGTTACCAGAGCTATCTTCAACATCAAACCAAATGGTGTATTCTGCACCATAGTCGGTAAGTTTCACTTTTTCAATACCCTGAAACATACTTTCTGTTGCAGGTATTAAACCATCCACTTCATCATAAATCGTAAACCTTGCCATAAAGCTGATCATGGTTTCTTGAGAACTCCAAGGCGTTTGACCGTCAGCGTTCTTATCTAAAAAAGCCTTATTAACGGTAATGATTGGTGCTTCTGTATCTGTTTCAATGACTTTGACTTCTAAAGAATTTGAAACTTCACCTATGGTTGCAGTAATGGTATAGGTTCCTAATTGATTCACATCAAAACCACCGATGTCTAACTCTCCATCGGTTAAATCTCTTCTTGTGCCATCAACTCTAACAATAAAGTGTCCTTTAAAATCAGGTGCTTGACTACCCTTAATGTATGCTTTTGGAAGGCGCTCATTGATAGAAATCGTCACTTCTTCAGTTTGCGCATTTATTTTTGGCATAAACATAAATCCAAATACGAGCAAAAACATTAAATATATATTTTTCATATCGTCCCTCGTTTCTAATAAACTTCGTATTTAAAGTATAACATAGCTTTTCTATATTTTCCAACTTTTCATATTAAATACTTGTATTTATATGAATTTGAGGTAAAAAAAAGAAGTTCACCTTTTCAAGTGAACTTCATTTTAAATCGGTTTTTATTGAGTTACGTAAACTTTAATATTGTCAGTTGTTACAGCGGTAGTTGTATTACCTGTTCCGCTGGCTGTTGGATCTGTATAAACAAGACGATATAAGCCAGATGTTAAATTATCAAAAGTAACTGTCGTGTAAACATCAACAACTAAAGAAGATAGAACATTGGTTTCGTTATCAGCGCTTGCAACCTTAACCCAACTGTCATCTACTTTCTTTTCTAAAGATAATTCAGCGCCTTCAGCATTAACTATTCTTGAAAAGTTGTTTTGATTCCATACTGAAAATTCAAATGATAGTTTAGACAGTCCTGTAAGAGTTGTAAAGTCGAATTCTACAAACGCTGTCTTAGCATCGCCTCTAACACTTAAAACCATAATGGGGCCATTATCTGCATGAGGGACAAACGTAGATGTGTTTGTTTGAACCCTATCTTTGTTTAATGAATATGCCGTTCCATCACCATTAACGAAATCTAAAGTGCCTGCTGCATAGCCTGTTTTTGCATCAGTACCAAAATCAATCGTTGTATGAAGTGTTTCTTCAGGTTCTGCGCCTTCTTTAGGAATGATTACTTGAACTTCTACCGTGGCAGAATGCTCACCTTGGGTGATAGCGCCTGATAACTTAACTGTTACAGGTGTATCTCCTTTTGTGATAGTTACTAAACCCGCAGCATCAACAGCTGCAGCTTCAGAACCTTCAGTAACAGTCCAAACGATATCTAATTCTTCAAAAGTAATCGCTAGGTTGAAGTTTTCATTTTGTATTGAATCTAGCGCTGGTAAAGTTAATTTAAAGCGGTTTACACTTTCTTGAAACAATTGTTCCGGAGATAAAGTTGCTTTTTCTAACACACCATTAATAAATTGAGGTGCATTATACCAACTAACTATACCTGATACTAGGTTTACTCTATCACCAACAGATAAGTTAAGTGCCTCTATCGCAGCAATAATCTCCGTATTGGTTTGATGTTCTCTAAACGCCATTAATGCGTTATTTGAAACATTTTTAAGTGTATAGGTTAAAACACCGTATGAATCTTTAGAAGGTGCAACCGATACTTCTAATCCTTCTACACTAATCCATGCGTTCATTACTGTTCCAAAGTTTGTAGGTGTGAAATCACCATCATATGGGGTTGGATTCATTGGATCAGTTCCAGACATTTCAATAATCGTTAACCCATTGAATTGTCTTAAACCATTATAATCAGCTGCTTTAGTAGCGTGAATTAAATATTGTTTTCCGTATTCTAATCCGGATGTATCAACACTTTGAGCAAATCGAACTGCAGCACCTTGTTGGCTTGTACCATCAATAAATTGGTGTGTGTGGTTAATACCTGTAACATAATACGCTTCAAAGAATACAACATCGTTTTCCTGTTTTGCAACAGCGGCATCAATTGATATAGAAGCATCTCTACCTAATTTAACGGTTCTCTTATAAGTTACTTCTACATCGTCTATAGAGTTTGTGGTTAAAGTAAACTCGATTTCTATGATGGTTCCAGGAGCGGGGAATTGGCCAGCTACGACTTTTCCATCATGTCCAACTACTGTTGGATTTCCACTGGTATAAGTAACACTATAGTTATGACCATCAAATGTTTCTGATGCTGTAAGTGTGTAGTCTTGACCCTCTAAGAGGATTTGGCTTTCAATCTTATTTGCCGCATTTCTTAATGCTTGTTCTGCTTTATCAGCGTTTGTTAATGATAACTCTAAATCCGCCTCATCATCGATGTCGCCTAAGAACATGAATGCATAAATATCGTTGTTTGTTCTAAATGCACTTACAACAATAACAATATGTTCGAAATTCTTAGAGTATGCTTTTTCACCATCAACAAGACCTTGTAGTAATGCAAGTCCACCTGGTGTTTGATAGTAAAGCATCATTGAGTCACTCTTGTTAGGTTCCTTGGTTGGATCTGTGTGTGTTTGTGGAACTAAGAACGTCTTATATTTTTCTGTTCCAGCAGCAAAGACATGTAGTTTAGCACCAGAAACTTTATATAATCTGTGTAAAAGTGGTGCTGCCTCACTTGGTGTAGGTTTTTGAACCAAGTCTTGAAGAGTAATTTCTGTAATATTAGGTTCTACAGGAGTGCCAGTGACTTCTTCAAATGTCGGTGTTTTAATTTGAGGAGAACCATAATAAATATCTAATTCAAACTTAACATTGAACACTTTATTTGCTGCAGGTTTGTTAGTAGTTCCATATTGGAATAATAAATGACCTTGGCTATCAATAATGTAATAACCATCCTCTGTATCGGTATAGTATGCAACATTATTAAGTTTAACTACATCACCTTTTTTAGCTTTGTTGTCACCATATAACATCGATTCAATGTTGTCAAATATGTAGACACCCATAATGTTAAATTTAACGATTTTTGTTTTTGTAATTTCTTGATAAGTAAATGTTAGAGTAAATGATACTTCTTTTTCACCTTCAAATTCTACATCTTGTCTTACACCTAAATCATTGAAATAGGTAGGATCATTTGATACCCATGTTGCTGTAGTTACTTCTACACCATCCACATTAACCTTTGTTAAATTACCTAATTCAAGGTCAGCTACTTTTAATATTGGATAATAACCTGAAGGAAATGTGGTTAATCGGGTTAATTCGTTTTCAAGTTTTGCATCTAGAGTTTCTTCTAATTGTGGAACAACCACAACAAACGGTCTATCGTTTTGACCTTCTGCAGAAGCAATTAATATAACAGATGCATCACCATCAGGACTATACGCTGGTCTAGTAACTGCACCGGTTTCTACGTTAATAACATCTGGATTATTGGAAGTCCATGTTACGCTAAAATCACCAATGGTATCCACTAAATTAATGGTTTCAGTTTCAATTCTAAATTCATGAATTGCTAATGATTCTGCATAATGCGCATCTAATAATGCTTTAAGTTGTGTTTTGTCTACAACTTCTTCTGCTAATACGGTAATATTGAAAGTTTTAGTGTCTGTTTCGCTGCCTTCAGTTAATGTTGCAGTTAATACAACATCTGTATTTTCAGATTGTCTAACTACCACACCTGTAGTAGAAATAACAGCTGGTTTATCGCTTGCCCATTCAACACTAACGCCTTCAAATGCGGTAGTTGTAGGTAGTGTAACGTTTTGCGTTACAGTTGTTGCGGTATCACCTTCTGCAAAGCCTACTTCTAAAGCAGCTTTTGCCTCAGCTAAATGACTTTCAACGACCGGATCTTTTTTAATAACTGTTAATTCAAAAATCTTAGTATCGTTTTTCTTGCCCGCTGTAAGTGTTGCGGTTAGTTTTACAGATGTATCTTCATCTTGTCTAACAACAACACCTGCTGTAGAAATAACTGCTGGTTTGTCGCTTTGCCAAGAAACGGTTACACCTTCATAACCATCAACGGTTTCAGGTAGTGTTACCTTAGATTTAACGGATAGTGCGGTATCAGGGCTTGTGTATACAATTGCCAATTTCTCTTTAGCACCCGCTAAATCTATGGTTGGTGTTGTCTTACATGCCATAAGAGCAACCGCTCCTAAAACCGTAAGAACCAACGTAAAGAGTATCTTCTTAATTTGTTTCATATTTACCTCCTTAATTTTTATGTAATATGACTTGTTTAAGAATCTTTATATAATCAATCATCGCTGACTAAGCGTAATGATTCATCATAAGCTGTTTGTAGTCTACTGTTAATCACTTGTTGTAAATCTGCTGTTGGTAATGCCAACATCACGTCTTTAAAGACAACTTCAACTTTCTTTCTTACGGCTGAAGAACCGATAAATGGTAAATCAAAGACCATGTAATCTTTTTGAGCAAAGTAAACTTGTGCTGCTTTAGCTCTCATAATTTCATCCGCATCTTTTGAAGCCATACCATCTGTGATTGGTAAGTCTGCTTTCGCTAAGAATGTTTGATATTCAGTAGAATTAAGTGATGAGTTTCTTGTTGGGAAATAACCTTTATTAAACGCATAGTCTAGGGATGTTTCTTTCTCATTTAAGAACTTTAAGAATAACCATGCAACGATTCTTTCGTCTTCAGTACCATCGGTTGTTAATGAGAAGTTTGTACCTTGTTGAATCGCATTTCTTTGTTCTGGATATAACTTAGAATATAACATTGGTGCTACACCTACATTAAATAACTTAGATGTACCAATTTGTGGCGTATTCTTATCAGCACCAGCTGTGGATGATACAGAAAATGCTGAATAACCCTTCTTAAAGAAGTCGGTTGCATAACTATTTTGTTCACCCCAAATAGTTGGGTAAGTAAACTTATCTCTATTGCTACCAAAGTAGGTTAGCATTTGTTTGGTTTGATCGTTTACAAATAATAATTTTTCTTGTTTCGTACCTCTTTGTGCCGTATAAGCACCGCCCCAAGCTTTCGTTAATGTAATAAATGCGTTTCCGCCTGAATCGTAAGAGAATGCGTAGAAATTATTTTTTGCTTTTTGTTGTTCGTCTGTGGTGTATGTATCATTTCCAGCTCTTTGATATGCACTAGCGATTCTAGCAATATTGGCATCAACTTGACCTTGTAATCCTTCGTTTAAAGCCATTAAATCTTCCCATGTCGTTGGGAATGCTTTACCTTTTAATACCGCATCAAACATATCTTTGTTATAAATAATCATTTCTGTTGACTTATTAAATGGCATGGATAATAACTCACCATCAAAGCTCGCTGCTCTTTGTTCATCTCTATAAGATTGAACGATATCATACCAAGATTTATCCGCATCAGTTCCAAATCCCCACGTTGGGTGGAATGCGTAAGGTGCTAAGTTAACAATCTTACCATAACCGTTATACTCAACTAAGTGGTCTGGATAGTTTTGGATAATATGAGGTAATGCAGCTTGTGATTGCATCGCAGATGTAATGTTATCTCTAACCTCATCATACGATGATCCAACTTTTGTAACATTGACTTTAACGTGATGGCCTTGAGCGAGCATAGCCGCTTCAAAATTAACTGCATATTTTTTAAATAATGTTTCAATATCTTGACCGTTACCATGTCCAAAGTTAATAGTTATCGGTTGTGCTGCCGTGGTTGGTGATAATGTGTTTTTAATGGTAACAGGTGATTTAACGTTTAAGGTAATATCCCTCTCAACGGTAATATCGCCCTGTTCTGCAATAACCTTCACACTGTGTTTACCGTTTGTATTAAGCGTTAATTCTTTACCTAAAAGATATTCTGCAAATACTGGAACAGATTCTCCTGTTTTAATATTCACCGCTGAATATTCTTTTTCAAGTTCAAAACCAACACTGCCACGATAATAAGTTAAGGCTGCTGGTCCAAAAATAACAATCTTATCTTCTTCCATAACACCTAATAACTCAACCGTAATTAGGGCAGTTAATGCCGTTCCATCTGCTTTTTGAACACTAATTTGAAGTTGGAACTTTGCACCTGCGCCTTGATTAACGTCTATTGTTTCAATACCTAAAATAGTAATCGGCGTTTTAATTTCTGATCCATCATCATCATAAGCTTTAATGCCTGAAATAGCATCCCTAAGTTCTGTTTCTACATCATAGGCAATATCCACAAAGAATATGCCTGTATGATTTTCAAACTTAGCTTTGGATTCTGGATCTGGATCATCCGCACTAGCTTCATTTACGGTTACGTTAATTTGAACCCTTTGATCTGTGCCCTCAACAGTCACAACAACCGCTGCTGAACCTTTCGCAACACCTGTAACTGTAATGGTTTTTCCAGATAGTGTAACCGTTGCAATGCTTGTGTTACTTGATGTAACTTTAACTTTAGATAACAATTCATCTGAAATCGTTACACTTACGGTTTCACTTTTGCCTTCTACAATCGTAATTGATGTTTTGGATAAGGCTAAATCATCTTTTTCAACAGGTTTCCCATCACCACAAGCAACCAGTGCTAATGTAGCTAGGCCTGTTAAGAATAATAGTAATATTTTTTTCATATACTCTCCTTTTCTTTTATCCTTTCGTGCCGCTTCTTCCGACACCTCTTATAATATACTTTTTAAATGCCAAGAACACGATAATTAACGGAACCGTTACAATCGCACTTGCGGCAATTTGTAAGTTAAACATTGGTAGTGGGTCTCCCCCCATCTCTAATTGGAAGCTCGTTTCTCTTAAGGCTACGGAAATGAGCCAGTAGTTTTTCGCACTTTCTCCATACAAACCTGGGTTTGTGATGAGTTTAGGCCATATGTAAGCATTCCATGTACCTAATAAACTAAGTATGGTAATCGTAAATAGTGTGGGTAGTGCCATTGGAATCATAACTCTTCTTAAGAATTTCATATCTGAACAGCCATCAATTTTAGCCGCTTTATAAAGTGTATCCGGTATTTGCATAAATGCCTGTCTTAAAAAGAATATGTAGTAAATGCTGGTCATAAATGGAACAATCATTGCCGCAAAGAATCCCGCAGCTGGAAAATCCTTTCCTACCCATCCAAAACCTACTTGAGATACGGTTAGGAAGTTTGTGATCATATAGATTTCTCCAGGAATCATCATTGTCATTAATAATAAGGTAAACAGTGCATCTCTACCTTTAAAGTTGATCTTTGAAAAGGCAAATGCAGCAAAGATAGTTGTAATAATTGTACCTGCCGTAGATAGCACTGAAACAAGTAATGTATTTCCAATGTATAATCCAAAGTTTAGATTGGTATAGACAAACTTAATATTTACCCACTGCATATTCTTAAGCGCAACCCAAAATGAAGGGTTAGATGCTTTAGATTCTTGATATGTTTTTAAACTGGTTAGTAACATCCAATAAAACGGAATAATCACAAATACAGCAATCAGCACTAAGAATAGATAAGTTATAGTGTATCTAATGATTTTTAAGAAGATTTGAACTCTAACTTTCTTTCTAATCTCTAGTTCTTCTTCAGTCGGGGTGTGATTTAATTTAAGTTCTTTTTCTAACGCTCGCTTAGCTTTTCTTTTTTGATAAGTTTCATTGAGCCAAGAAAGAGTTGTTTTCCCTTCTGCATAACGCATTAATAATTCTGCGGCAGCGAGTTTTACAATAAAACTTGAAATGTTTAAGGTTAGTAAAGACATAAATGCGTGTGCGTAACGATTACCAGCTTCCCAGCGGTGATAATCATACAACTCTAACCCTCTTAAGTGTTTAAAGTTTGTCACCCATGCAGCTACACCAATAACTAAAAAGACAGCCATAATCGAAATGATCATATTCACCGATTGTGCAGAATAAACCAATCCCGCTACCCGATAAAACTGTTTTAAAACAAGTTCTGGTGATTCCATTTCATTTGTGGTTAATGGAATTTTAATGGCGTTTATCATTAAAATAAATACCGTTAAGAATAAAAGTATTGCTATTAAATCAATCAATACACCTAAGTAGTTTAATGTTTTTACTAAAGCTAACGTGTCCTTATTCTTGTAATGTTTCTCAATCTTATACGCTCTATTTTGAGGTGTGTTATTTAATGTATTTTCCATGTCAACCTCCTAATAGTGTACCCTTCTCTTACCGACCGCATTTTGAATAAGTGTCATCACTAAAATGATACCGAATAAGATGATTGACGCTGCGGCAGCTAGTGGCATATTATCAGGGTTTGTAAAGTAGTCATAAATATAGAATATGATTGTCTTCACATGATAATCTGCCCCTGGGGGTTTACCCTCTGTGTTGAAGATTGCCACAACAGACGAATATGTCTTAAATGCGCCAATTACAGATGTAATTACAATATAAAATATCGATGGTGAAATAAGGGGAACAGTTATTCTAGTAAACTGTTTGAATCTTGGGGTTGCATCAATAGCTGCGGCTTGATAGTATTGTTTATCAATACTTTCTATCGCAGATAAGAAAACCATAATCTTAAATGCAAGACCATTCCAAATGCTAAACAGTATTAACACAAACATCGCTTTCCAGTAGGGTGCACCAACACCAATCCATGAGCCCCCATCAATACCAAAGGTAGCTAAGAAGTTATTCACCAATCCGCCACTTGCTTGAAACATGTAGGCAAAGACTAACCCTACCGCTAGCGCGTTTGTGATGTAGGGTAGGAAGTATACTGTTTGAAATAAACCTTTTAGGGGTTTAATCGAACTTAAAGCTACCGATATAATTAAACTTATAATTATTGTTAGTGGGACAGATAATAAAACAATAATACCCGTATTAATTAAAGCGGTTGATTTGGTATTTGCCGATGGAATAATGAAGGAAGGATCATTGATAACTTCAATAAAGTTTCCAAACAATGTTAATCCTTTATAACTACCATCAATCCCATTATAGCCTGTTAAGAAAACAAGTCTAAATGAGTTAATGATGGGATAAAATGAAAACATCCCTAACAACACCAAAACAGGAAGCAGATATAAAGAAGCTTTAAATAGATTTCTTGCGATCTCTTGTGCTTTTTCTTTTCGTTTAATACTTTCTCTAGTTGGTGGTAGTACTTTTTTTACTTTGAGTAATTCTTCTCTTTGAGGATCACTTTTCTCTAGTTTATCTAGGGCATCATTAATATGACTTCTAATGTTGTCATACCTTAAGTGCTCTCCATCAAAAAATGGTTCATCACTAAACTTTATCGCATAGTTATAAATGATTTGACGGCGCTGCTTTCTTTTCTCATTTCTCTTATCGTATAAACTTATACGTTTCCAAAGTTTTGAGAATGCGTGTTTAATGGAATCTTTAACTTGATTGTAGACGTTTCTAACATTCCATTTAATTTGATGCCAAGTGTCCTTAATTTTTAGTTTGAAACGATTAAGAACGTTCATCTCA
The DNA here is from genome assembly GCA_964387195.1 of uncultured Acholeplasmataceae bacterium. Taxonomy (GTDB): domain Bacteria; phylum Bacillota_I; class Bacilli_A; order Acholeplasmatales; family UBA5453; genus DUQU01. The sequence goes on along the minus strand of CAYLVT010000007.1, from coordinate 19,389 downwards.
TCTACTCCTCACTATGTTTTCTTTGTCTTCTTGATTTCTTAGTTTTGCTTGCTTCTGCTTCTTCAACCGTTTTTGAAGCATCCGATTCGCGTTTTAACATCATTTGGTGATGATCACCCAATTCTTTGATACGCTCCTCAGTCAACTGCGGATAATAAGCTAGCGCTATACCAGTATCTATATCAAATAGATGAATTTTATCTTCTTTAACGGTTAAATTGATTTGTTTTACACCTTCTAATGACTCAGATTCAACTAACGCTCTAACTTCATCTTCGCCGAGTACAAATTTTAACATCGTATCTCGTCCAATTACTGAAATATCTAATGCTTCGATATGAATTGCATCTGTTTTGCTTGAAGCAACTTTAAAATCTTCTGGACGAATACCAACATCATAATCACCATCTGGAGCTTGTTTAGGTAGCAATTTAATATCATCAACATATAAGTAATTGTTTTTAATCGTGCCTTTAAAAATATTAATTGGTGGGTTACCTAAAAACTTAGCCACAAAAATATTATTTGGATAATTATAAATGTCTTGAGGGCGACCTCTTTGCATTTCTTTTCCTGTCTCCATAATAATAATTTGATCGCTAATTGACATTGCTTCTTCTTGGTCATGCGTTACGAAAATAGTTGTAATTCCCGTTTCTCTTTGAATACGCTTAATTTCTTCACGCATTTGAAGTCTTAGTCTAGCATCAAGGTTAGATAAAGGCTCATCCAAAAGTAAAACCCTGGGCATTTTAACAAGCGCTCTAGCAATCGCAACACGTTGTTGTTGTCCACCTGATAGTTGAGCCGGCTTTCTTTCTAAAAGAGTGCCAATACCAACTAAGTTGGCCATGTTTTGGGTTCGCTCTAACGCTTCCTCTCTTGAAATCTTCATGTTTTCAAGCGGAAACATGATGTTTTGTTTTACCGTCATGTGAGGGTATAATGCATAGTTTTGAAACACCAACCCTATGCCTCTTTTATCCGGAGATAAACGTGTAACATCATCCTCTCCAAAATAAATTCTACCTTCAGTTGGGTCGTGTAATCCAGCAATTGCAAATAACGTTGTTGATTTTCCACACCCAGAAGGCCCTAATAATCCAACAAGCTTTCCAGACTCAATCACAACGTTGATGTTATCAATGGCTCTAGTTTCATTTTTTTGCTTGTCGATGAAAATCTTTGTCAAATTTTCTAATCTAATTTCCATAGACTATTCTCCTCTACTTTGTATTTATTAATAAAAAAACCGCACCTTAAAAGAGCGATATCATTGCAGGCAAAAAGGTAAAGTTGTAGTAATTTTGATTCTTTTCTTGTTAGAATCCGTAAACTCCTCAACCATTTCACTTGTCGTATTATTTTGTATTGTTAAATTTATATGCATTTGATTTACCCCATCACTAAACAGTCAATCTTTTGGTTCCATATAAGTGCAGATTAATTATACAATTAATAGGTTTTTTTGTCAAACAAATCGATGCCTTTTAACTAGACTGTTTTTCCATAAAAAGAGCGTTGACAAAGTTTTTACTTTTTGGATTACCGACCAAATAGATACAAACCCCCGCTTTTTAGGTTCTAACTTTTGATATATGTCAAGAAATCTATAACAAAAAAGACCGAAATGTTCGGTCTTTAAAATTCAGCATTTTTAGGTGTTCTAGGAAATGGGATAACATCTCTTATGTTTTCAACACCTGTTAAATACATAATCATCCTCTCAAATCCCATCCCAAAGCCAGAATGGACACATGTACCGTATCTACGTAAATCTAAATACCACCATAAATCCTCAACCGGCACATTCATCTCTTTCATTCGGCTTACTAATAAGTCCAGTCTCTCTTCTCTTTGGGATCCACCAATTAATTCCCCAGAACCAGGAACCAACAAGTCAACCGCTCTTACAGTTTCACCATCAGGATTTAATCTCATATAAAACGCTTTTATATCTTTTGGCCAGTCTGTAACAAACACAGGCCCATTAAAATATTCATCCGTTAAATAACGCTCATGTTCTCTAGCCAAATCCTTACCATAACCAGGCTCATTTTCAAACTTTTTACCCGACTTAATTAAAAGGGAAATCGCCTCTTTGTGCGTTATTCTTTCAAACTTCGAGTTAATGAGTTTATTCATTTTATCCTTTAATCCCTTTTCAACAAACTGATCAAACAAATCCATTTCTTCAGGGAGTTGATCCATAACATCTTTAACGATGTATTTAACCATATCTTCCGCCACTTGCATCATGGCTTCTAAATCCGTAAACGCCATCTCAGGTTCTATCATCCAAAACTCTGAAGCGTGTCTTTGAGTTTGTGAATTTTCGGCTCTAAATGTAGGACCAAAGGTATAAACATTTCTAAACGCCATCGCATACGCTTCAGCTTCTAGTTGACCGGTAACCGTTAAATTGGTTTTCTTTCCAAAAAAGTCTTTACTATAATCAACAAGACCATCATCCGTTTTTGGAGTATTCACAAAAGGAAGTGTTGTTACAGTGAATGTTTGTCCCGCCCCTTCTCCATCATTACCGGTAATTAAAGGCGTATGTACATAGATAAAGTTTCTTTCTTGAAAGAATTTATGAACGCTGTGTGAAGCAACACTTCGAACTCTAAAGACAGCGTTAAATAAATTTGTTCGCATTCTTAAGTGTGCGTTTTCTCGCAAAAACTCTCTAGAGTGTCTTTTAGGTTGAATAGGATAAGATTCATCAGCGTCACCTAACAATGTAACTTTAGTTGCTTTTATTTCAAAGGGTTGCTTCATGTTTGGTGTTAGTACTAAGACCCCTTCTACTTCTATACTTGACCCGACCGATATTTTTTGTAAAGCTTTAAAATTCTCAAGGTTACTTTCATACACCACCTGTGTAACACTCAACGTGGTACCATCGTTGATGGATAAAAAACCAAATTCTTTTTGAGCCCTATTTGTTCTTACCCAACCTGCGATTAAAACCTTCTTATCGGCATACGTACTTAAATTTTCTTTAATGTGTTTTATTGTTTTCATCATCACTACCTCCAAGTGTAGCGTCGTAATGAAACTTGCTACACAACCTGAATTATCACTTATCTATTATAACAAACATTCAAAAGAATATCATCCCACTAATGCACATTAAAGATTGTTTAATAAACTTCAGAGTCCCTAAATCCCTTTTAAGAGTTTCAAATGTCCGAACACCATATTCCTGTATCCCCTTTAACGAAAACGTCTAAAAACAAAAAGAAACCATCAAACGAGGTTTCTTATTAATCTATGTAGTATATATGTTTCGTTCCATCCCTATCTGTCCTTACATAAAACGAAATATACGTGTGTTTAGACAATATGAGATCGTTAATCGTAACCGCTACGCCATCATTATTTAAATTATATTTTGGTTTTCCATCACTATTAGTGATGGAACCATATCCTCTGGACATCATATCTGTACAATAATACTTATTTTTATTGTTTAGTATGTATAAAAAATTATATTGAGCCTTAACATCAGCAAGGTGTTTCATATAAGCTGAAACCTGATCTATATCTTCATTCGTAACATCTTTAACCCTCAGCCCAAAATACTCAGACCGATAATAAGATCCAAAGTAACGATAATGAGGTTCATCAGGTCTATAAAAGTTAGCATCTAACCAATAATTATATCCATCAGAAACATGAGTACTTCTTCCACCTTTAAATAACACTTTTAAAAAAGACTCGTCTGCTTCAGGATAACCCGCAATATCATAAATGATATTGTCTTCACCAACATAAGCCGCATGACCACCAAAGTAAAAAGTAACGATATCGTATATTCCTGGCCAATTAGGGTATGGGGCTTGTTGCGTGACAAATATATCCCCAGCCGAGCCAGGTTGAGTTAAATCGCCATTATAAAAAGGTTCCCTATATAACTCATTTGGGTAATATGTTTCACGTGAAACTTTATAATATTTAATTGTATCTGTACTGATTTCGGTTTGCAAGACTGCCTTTTTTGTGAATTCTCTAATATCTTGTCTTATTTTGATGTGTTCAGATACAGTTTGTCCTGTTAAGAACAATAGAAATCCCACAAAGAGTATTGCGATCAGTTTAAATATCCTTTTCATAGTTCTATTATATCACTATTGAATAAACCAGTAAACAAATTGATAACAAAAAAGGACGTGTTACCGTCCTATTTGTTTTTAGGCTTTATTATAATGGCTCTTTCGTCGCCATCGCCTTCAGATTCTGTATAAACATCGCGCCATTCAGCTAGTTTCGTATGAATGATTCTTCTTTCAAAAGAATTCATAGGATCTAGTTTAGCTTCGATGCCTGTAAATGCTACCTCTTTAGCTGTTTTTGTTGCAATGATTTCTAATTGTCTTTGTCTGCTTTCTTTATATCCACCAATATCTAGGGTTACTCTTATATAATTTTGCGATAACTTTCCTAAATAGGTGCGTAAGAGTGTTTGCAAAGCGTTAAGGGTTTTCCCTTCTGAGCCAATAAGTAGTGCATTTTGATTGCTTTGAACGTGGAAATGAATGGTTCTTCCATCATCAACTGTTCTAAACTCGGTTACTACATCGATTTCTAAGTTACTAAATATCTTCTCTAAGTATTTTTTACCTTCAAATGCAATGTTAATATCTAAAATTGCTTCGTATACAGTAGTTGAACCTATACCCAAAATGCCTTTTTTCTCTCTTAATACGTTAAGTTGGATGTGTTCTAATGATGCGTTTAACTCTTTTTGAGCGTATTCTTGTGCTTCTTTAAGCGTTTTAGCCTCAAACTCAATTCTTTTCATCATAATTTATTACCACCAAATCTTGATTTTTCATTTTATAATATTTCTTTTCATTAATCTTTCTATTAATCAAATTTTGACCTATAGAATACGTATTACCTACAATCCAGTACAATGCTAATGCGTTACTTTGTAAAGATATAAAGAACATCATAATAACCATAAATACTTGCATGTATTTCATCATCTTAGCGCTTTGATCAGCTTGTTGTCCAGCCGTTCCGTGTTTGTGAGTATCTTTTTGATATGAAGGTTTTCTTGTAGATAAGAAATTTAATATTACGTTTGTACCAGCTACAATAATTGCCAGTAACCAGCCCTTCCAGTCTCCATCTGTAAAGCCATTAAATAGATATTCATAGTTTCCTTTAGAAGCTAAATCGATGCCAATAAAGTTCATATTTGATACCTTATCTGCCCACAACCCAGTAACTACTTTATCACCAACTGTTATAGATGTAATCCATATTCTTTGAACAGTTTGATAAACCGCAATAAATATGGGCATTTGGATTAATGGCATTAAACATCCCAAGAAGTTAATTTTATGCTTTTTGTAGACTTGTTGCATCTCCATTTGCATCTTTTGTTGAGACTCTTTGTCTTTTCTTGTTGCATATTTAGCTTGAACTCTTTGAATATCTGGTTGAGCGACCGCCATCTTAATGCTTAAATCGTTACTTTTCGCATAAATAGGCCACGCAGCGGTTCTAATGATAATCGTTGTAAAGATGATCCCTGCTGCAAAACTATTGCCAAACCATCCAGCAATAAGCTGCATTATCCAACCTACTGGTAGAACCAATATCCAGTCAAACCAATTCGCTACTGAAGGATCTGTTGTAATGGGTCTATCAATATTTCCGCTACATCCTGATAAAACAAAAAGTAGTGCTGCTAAGACAAAAACGATCATTACTCTTTTTTTGTTTCTCATTTTTTCTTCTCCGTTTCTGTTTTATTTATTAAATTTTTTAGTGTTGATTCTATTTCTTGATATGAAAGAGTAGATGCTTTAGGTTTAACGACAACAACATAGTCTAGTGTTTTTATATTCTCAATTTGTCTAATGGCATATCTTATTTGCCTTTTTATCTTGTTTCGTTGAACAGAAGAACCATACTTTCTTCCTATTGAAATAGCAAATCTAGGGTGGGGATAAGTTGTTTCTTTGTTATATATAACAAAGAAGTTATTCCCATTACTTTTTTTATTACGAATTATTGCATCGATCTCGCTACTTTTTTTTACTCTATATTCTTTTTTCATAATTCAAAATAAAAACGACCCAAAAAACTATTTAATATAATTTTAATCGGGTCGTTTAGGTTGTTATAAAATTACTTTATTTTTATGCAGACAGCCTTACTCGGCCTTTTGCTCTGCGTCTGGACAACACTTTGCGTCCATCTTTAGTTTTCATACGTGCTCTAAATCCATGTCTACGAGCATGTTTAATTTTACTAGGTTGATAAGTCCTCTTCATGTTTAAACCGCCTTTCTCTATTCGAAATCGTGCTCCTATTATTATATAAAACACATTGTTAAAAGTCAACACAAAATTGCAAATTATTTTTATTACATTTTTAGCTGTTTAAAAAGTGTGTCTTAAGGGTTAATTTGTGGATAAGTTATCCACTGTATAACCATAATGTGGATATCATTGAAAACATATGAAAATAGATAGCTAAGCGATTATTCGAATATATTTAATCCACAGTCAAAAAATCTTTTTCAAAATAAAGGCAAAGTTATCCACAATTTTTGTGGCTAAATATTTCTTTTTTTTTAATATATACATGGTATTATATTCTTACGAGAAGCGGAGGTGATATGATGCAAGAATATCAAGACTTGTGGGATCAAATTCTTGATGATCTACATGAGAGTTTAGAAGATGAAATTTACAATGAATTGTTTAATACATTATCAAATGTCCAAAAAGTTGCTGATAATTATTTATACGTTGTTGCTCCATCTCCCTATGTTCAAAGCAGAATAAACCGCTTATATTTGCCAAAAATTAATAATTTAGCTCAATCTTTATACAAAAAAGAACTCATTGCGTTTAAATTTGTTTTGCAAGATGACTTAGACAAAGATATTAAGATTGTACAGCCTATTGAAGCCCCAGAAGAACGGTATAGAAGTGGATTAAACTCAACACTAACCTTCAAAAGTTTTGTTGTTGGTAAATCCAATCGCTTTGCGTTTCAGATGGCAGTAAAGGTTGCCGACCAACCCGGAGCCGTTGTTAACCCGTTATATATTTTTGGGGATGTTGGATTAGGAAAAACACACTTGATGCAGGCGATAGGTAACTACATTTATGATAACAACATAGCCTCGCGTGTCTTGTATGTGAAAGCATCAGAGTTTTTAGAAAGCTATGTCACAAAAGTACGCAATCAAGAAATGGATATTTTTAATGAAAAATTTAAAAATGTCGATATCTTGCTGGTGGATGACATCCAGCAATTATCAGGAAATAAAGGCAATACCCAAACAGAATTCTTTAAAATATTTGATCATATTGTAGAGCGCAATAAGCAAATAGTAATTACTTCTGATAAACCCGCTAACGAACTAAACATGATGGATAGGTTAAAAAGCCGATTTCAACAAGGTTTAGTTGTAGATATAGACATTCCTGATTTAGAACACCGTGTTGAAATATTAAGAAGAAAATTCGAGGTAATTGCACCCCCAGAAATGGAAGATATAAGCATTAATGTCTTAGAATTTATCGCCACTTACTTCACAACAAACATTCGGGAGTTAGAAGGTGCTTTAAATAGAGTTATTCACTATTGTTTAATGAACAACTCAGCAATTACCATCGCAAAAGCAGAAGAAGCACTAGATTCACTTATTCAAACAAAAAGAAAAACCGATCAATTAAGTGAAAATAACTACGATAAAATCCAAAGTGTTGTTGCGGAATACTATAGTGTTTCTGTCCATGATTTAATTGGTCCAAGTCGTAAGACTATATACACTTTACCAAGACATATAGCGATGTACTTAATTAAAGAAACCTATGATTTACCTTATAAAACCATCGGTAGTTTCTTCAACGATAGAGATCATTCAACTGTTTTAAATGCCGTTGATAAAATCGTCAACCAAAGAAAACACGATAGAGAATTAAATCTTGCAATAGAACACATAATAAAAAAGCTAGATAAGTAGATTTATCTGTGGTAAAAATTGTGTGAACATGGTATAATAAATGTGATAGCAAAAACGTTTTACTTAGTTATCCACATATACACACAGCCTTATAATAATAATTTTAAAACTAATAAAAATAATAAAGGAGAAATTTTATGATATTCAACATTAATCAAGACATCTTACTTGATGCAATAAACATCATTCAAAGAGGATTACCTCAAAAAACACCACTACCTATTCTTAATGGGATAAAGCTTGAAGTATTTGATGATCATATCATATTTACTTCCAGTAATACGGATATTGCCATTCAAACAATCATTAACGATTCAAGTTTAGAAGTTTTATCGCCAGGTAGAATTGTTGTGCCCGGAAAATATTTAATTGATATTACTAGAAAATTAGAAGGCCGCGTTGAAATGTCTTTAATTGAACAAAAGATATTAGTGATTCGTTCTGATAGAGTAGAGTATAAGTTAAATGTGATGGATGTTGAGGATTATCCAGATGTAGACTTTGTGGAACTTGGCGAGCCAATTGTTTTTGATGCGAGAACATTAAAATCAATTATTAGAGAAACCAATTATGCGACAAGTCAGTATGAAAAACGTCCTATCTTAACTGGTGTTAACTTTAAATTTAATGACGATGGTAACTTATATTGTGTGGCAACTGATAGTTATAGACTCTCTCAAAAAATCATCAAATTGGAATATAAAGAACCCTTTAACATTGTAATTCCTAATAAATCACTCGATGAATTGTTTAGAATTATTGATGGTATTGGTGATGAAATTGAAATGTTTATTTCTCCAAATAAAGTTTTATTTAAGTTTAAAAATATACTATTCCAAACACGCTTACTTGATGGGGTTTATCCAGATACAATGCGTATTATCCCAACAGAGTTTCCAATCGTTATCAAGTTTAACAAAGATGAGCTGTTAAGATCTGTAGAAAGGGTGTCACTCTTATCTCCAAGAGATAGAGAACACAATTATAATATTATTAAACTTCAAGTGAAGAGAGACTACTCCGTTGAGATTAGTTCTACCAACACAGAAATTGGGGACGCACAAGAAGTGATTATCCCTACCGATGATGTGGTGGGACCTGCGATAAGAATTGCGTTTTCATCAAAGTACTTAACAGATGCTTTAAAATCATTTTCATCCAATGAAGTTGTTTTAAACTTTGCAGGTGAGATAAAACCTTTTGTTATCAAAGGTGAATTAGATCCAGAAATGTTACATCTCATTTTGCCGGTTCGAATTGAATAATTTTTGCAAAACACAAACTCAAACGCCCTTAATTTCATTTTAAGGGCTTTTTTCATGCCTTGATTAAGAAAATGAATATTCATGTTAAAAAACGAAAATAAACGGGCTTTTTTCCTTATATTATGATATAATATAAAAAGAATGAGGTTTTACATATGGAACATTTTAAAATCAAAGGTGCATATATTACTTTAGGTCAGTTTGTAAAAGCTGCTTCTTTAGTGTCTTCTGGAGGAATGGTAAAACACTTCTTAGAAGAGAATGTTATTCTTTTAAATGGTGTAGAAGAAAACAAACGAGGAAAAAAGCTTTATCCCAAGGACGTATTAGTGATTAATGGGGTAACCTATTTATTTGTATGATTGAATCTGTTTTGTTAAGAAACTTTAGAAACCATTTAGAAGCAACGTTTGATTTAAAAGCTCAAACATTCATTCAAGGCGATAATGGCACCGGAAAAACAAGCCTATTAGAGGCCATTTATTATGTGAGTTTATTAAAAAGCCATCGAACCGTTGATGATGGCTCGCTTGTAATGAGTGATAAACCATACGCTAAAATCACCATTAAAACGACCGATCATTTATATGAGGTTGTCATTCAAAAAGACCGAAAACATTTAATGCTTGATAAGGTTCACATTAAAAAAATGAGTCATTTTATCGGAGGTTATAAAATCATCATCTTTTCACCAGAAGATTTAGATCTTATTAAAGGCCTACCAAGAATAAGAAGACAGTTCTTGGATATAGAAATGTTTCAAATAAACCCAAGTTATATGAATAGTTTATCATCCTATAAAAAGATATTACATCAAAGAAACGCCTTATTAAAGCGATTAACATTAACGGATGATTTAACATTTTTACATATTATCACTAACAGGTTCATTGAAGAAGCTAGGGTTATTATAAAAGAGAGGCAACACTTTATAAACACCCTAAACAAATCATTTAAAAGTCGTTTTAAGCATTTAAATGATTTAGACGAGGTAGAACTTATCTATGAACCAAATACACCTATAAATGCATTAGAAGAAACGTTTAAATCGAGAATGCATAAAGACATCTTATCTAAAACAACCAATAGTGGCCCTCACCGAGATGATTTTACCATTTTATTTAACGGGCATCCTGCAAAAGATTTTGCAAGTCAAGGTCAACAAAGATTAATTACAATTGCCTTAAAGCTGGCAATTATCGATTTAATAAAAGAAGAAGTTATTATTTTACTGGATGATATTTTAAGTGAGTTAGATGATAAAGCGATCACAAAAATTGAACAATTGTTCACATTAGGCAAGCAAGTTATTATTACAGGAACAAATAATCCATTTGATATAAATACAATTAAACTAAAGGAAGGTAATGAATATGGATCATAACAACAACTATAGTGCAGAAAATATACAAATATTAGAAGGTTTAGAAGCGGTAAGAAAAAGACCTGGTATGTATATCGGTTCAACCGGAGAAAGAGGGCTCCATCATTTAGTATGGGAAATCGTAGATAACGCCATTGATGAAGCAATGGCTGGTTATTGTGATTCGATATTTATTGATGTCCTACCTGGTGAGAGAATTAGGGTAACCGATAATGGACGCGGTATACCAGTAGACCTCCACCCTAAAACAAATCGTCCCGCTGTGGAAACGATTTTTACAGTATTACATGCGGGTGGTAAGTTTGATGGTAAGAGTTATAAAGTATCTGGGGGTCTCCATGGTGTTGGGGGTTCTGTCGTAAACGCCTTATCGGTTGATTTTTTAGTCAATATTAACCGTGATGGTAAAGTGTATGAAATGCGCTTTAAACGAGGTATCGTAACCGAAGAATTAACCGTTGTAGGCACAAGCGAACATACAGGTACGATTATTGAATTTGAAGCCGATCCAACGATTTTTACAGAAACAACCAAGTATAACTTTGAAGTTTTAAGAAACAGAGTTCAAGAATTAGCGTTCTTAAACAAAGGCTTAAGTATAACCATTTCTGATAAACGTCATAAAGAAGAAGTGACGCACACGTATAAATACGATGGTGGTATTATTGAATACATTCACTTTTTAAATGAAGGCAAGCAGTTTGTTAATGAAAAAGTCATCTATATCGAAAGAGAACAAGATGGCATTACGATAGAAATGGCGCTTCAATACAATGATTCTTATGCAACCAACCTTTATTCGTTTGCGAACAACATTAAAACCCATGAAGGTGGGATGCATGAAGAAGGTTTCAAATTAGCGATCAGTCGAGAAACGAAAAAATACGCTGAAGACAATGACATGCTTAAAAAAGATGACTCTTTCCAAAGAGAAGATACCCTTGAAGGGTTAACGTGTATTGTTTCTGTGAAGCATCCAAATCCTCAGTTTGAAGGTCAAACCAAAACCAAACTAGGAAACCCAGAAGTAAGAGCGCTAACGTCACAAATAACAGGTGAAGCGATACGGTTATTCTTACTTGAAAATCCAAATGATGCAAAACGTATTATTGATAAAATAGTGATTGCGGCTCGCGCAAGAATTGCGGCAAGAAAAGCCAGAGAAGCAACCAGAAGAAAGAGCCCACTAGATGCGCTAGGTTTTGCAAGTAAATTGGCGGATTGTAGAAATAAAAATCCTTGGGAAAGTGAGATTTATATTGTGGAGGGAGACTCTGCGGGTGGATCGGCTAAACAAGGTAGGGATTCTCAATACCAAGCGATTCTCCCACTTAGAGGAAAAGTCTTAAACGTTGAGAAAGCGCGCTTAGATAAGATCTTATCCAACAAGGAAATCTTATCCATGATTCAAGCCTTTGGCACCGGTGTTGGTGAAGAGTTTGACGCCACCAAAGCCAGGTATCATAAGATTGTGATTATGACGGATGCGGACGTTGATGGGGCACACATTAGAACCCTCTTATTAACCTTTTTCTATAGATACTTAAAAGAGTTAATTGATTTAGGTTATATCTATATTGCTCAACCACCTTTATACAAAGTCCAATCCGGAAGAAAAGTTGAATATGTCTATGATGAAGAGAGACTAGAAGCTGTATTAGAGGCGATGGGTGGTAGACCAAGTATTCAACGTTATAAAGGATTAGGGGAAATGAACCCTGAACAGTTATGGGAAACAACCATGAACCCAGAAACAAGAACCCTGCTTCAAGTTTCACTAAAAGATGCGATTAACGCCGATCAGGTGTTTACTATGTTAATGGGTGAAGAAGTTGAACCAAGAAAGAATTTTATTCAAGAAAATGCGAAATACGCATCAAACATTGATGCATAAGGAGGTTAATCATGGACGAAAAATTAAAAGATGATTTAATAGATGAACTAGAAGAACATGATGAAGAAGAATTATTTGATGAAGAAAAAGGTGAATACGTTCACGGAAAAATAAAAGACATTAACATCTCTACTGAAATGAAAACCTCTTTTTTGAATTATTCAATGAGTGTCATCGTTTCAAGGGCATTACCCGATGTAAGAGATGGTTTAAAGCCTGTTCAAAGAAGAATCGTTTATGCGATGAATGACTTATCAATGTATCCAAATAGTGCGCATAAGAAAAGTGCACGTATTACCGGAGAAGTTATTGGTAAGTATCACCCTCATGGGGATTCAAGTATTTATGATGCGATGGTGAGAATGGCACAACCATTTAGTTACAGATACCCACTTGTGGATGGTCATGGTAACTTTGGTAGTGTTGATGGTGATGGCGCAGCAGCGATGCGTTATACTGAAGCGAGAATGAGTAAAATTACGATGGAGTTAGTTAGAGACATTGATAAAGATACCGTTGATTTTCAAGATAACTATGACGCTTCCGAAGTAGAACCAAGTGTCTTACCCGCAAGGTATCCTAACCTTTTAGTCAATGGGGCTTCTGGGATTGCTGTGGGAATGGCAACAAACATTCCACCACACAATCTAAACGAAGTTATTGATGGTGTGGTTGCCTACATGAACAACAAAGACATTACAACCCTTGAGCTGATGCAACACATAAAAGGACCAGACTTTCCAACGGGTGGGATGATCTTAGGTCCTGAGGGATTAAGAAGTGCCTATGAAACGGGTAATGGCACCGTTATTATGCGTGCTAAATGTAATATTGTTGAAGGGAAAAAGCATAGAAACGCCATTATCGTTACTGAAATACCTTATCAAGTTAATAAATCTAGATTGATTGATCGGATTGCAGAGATTGCGAAAAACAAAGTCGTTGATGGCATTGTAGATTTAAGAGACGAATCAAATAGAAAAGGGATGAGAATTGTCATTGAGCTTAGAAAAGATGTCAATCCTCATGTCATGTTAAATAACTTATATAAATACACTCAACTCCAATCATCGTTTTCGATTAATATGATTTCTTTAGTCGATAGAGAACCAAAATCTCTTGGATTAAAAGAGATGATTATGCATTATGTCAATCATCAAATGGAAGTCATTCATAGAAGGACCGCTTTTGATTTAAAGAAGGCAGAAGAGCGAAAGCACATTTTAGAAGGGTTAGTTATTGCCCTTGAAAATATCGATAGAGTGATTGAAATCATTAGAGGTTCTCAATCCGCTGAAATCGCAAGAGAAGCGTTAATGGAAGAATTTGATTTATCTGACGTTCAAGCAAGGGCGATTTTAGATATGACATTAAGACGTTTAACGTCTATGGAAATTGATAAAGTAAAAGAAGAAAACATTGCGTTAGGCGGACGGATTGTTGAATATAAAGAAATTCTTGCAAGCGATGTTTTAAAACAAAACATCATTCAAGATGAATTGTTAGAAATTAAAGATAAATATGGTGATAAACGGATGAGTGAAATGGCGCTTCATATTCCACTTGATATCGAAGATGAAGACCTTATTCCAGAAGAAGACGTTATTATTACAGTTACAAACAAAGGTTATGTTAAACGCATGACTCTAGATGAATACCGCACTCAAAATCGTGGTGGTGTTGGTGTGACATCGATTAAGATGCAAGATTCAGATTTTGTGGAACATATTCAAATGACCAATACCCATACCTATCATTTATTTTTCACAAATAAAGGAAGGGTATATAAGATTAAAGGCTATGATATTCCAGAAGGCTCACGTCAAGCTAGGGGTATTCCAATTAATAACATTTTAGATTTTGATCAAGATGAATATATGGTTGCCTTAACAACCGTAGAAGATTTCACGGATGAATCAAAATACTTATTCTTTACAACGAAAAAAGGGATTGTTAAACGTACCCCTGTATCTCAATTTCAAAACATTCGAATCTCTGGTATTATTGCTATTGGATTAAGAGAAGACGATGAATTATTTAGTGTTCGAGTAACCGATAATAACACAGAAATTATTCTTGGTGCTTCAAATGGTAAAGCGATTCGTTTTAAAGAAACCGATGTAAGAAGCATGGGAAGAACCGCTTCTGGTGTTCGAGGTATGAACATTGAAGATGATGAAATTATCGTTGGAATGACCTACATTTATAACGATGAAGAAGAAATCTTAGTAGTAACGGAAAAAGGCTATGGTAAGAGAAGTTACGCAAATGAATATCGTATTCAAACACGTGGTGGTAAAGGGGTTAAAGCATTAAACGTTACAGAGAGGAACGGTAAACTTTGTGCCCTAAGAAGTGTCACCGATGAAGAAGATGTGATTATCGTAAGTGATAGAGGCATGGTCATTCGAATGAACATCATGCAAATTAATAGAACCAAACGGGCAACACAAGGTGTACGTCTCATTCACTTAAAAGGTTCTCAAACTGTATCAACACTCGCTATCGTACCTCATGAAGATGAAGAAGAGGAAAAGGTGGTTCAAGAATCACTTGATTTGATAGAACAAACCCCAACCGATGTTGAAGTTTTAGAAATTGAAATTAGCGAAGATGAAGAACAAGAAAAAAACGACGCTCCTGAAACGCTATTTGACCTATAGACTTGAAAAAAACAAATAAATTCACTATAATACAATCAAATAACCCCCTTGTAAAAAAGGGGGGTATCTTTAAAAGGAGCATTTATGTTAGACATTAGATATGTTAAAGAAAATTTAACCGAAGTAATTAAAAAACTCAACACGAGAGGTGGGGACTTTTCTTATTTAGAAGAAACCGTAAAACAAGACGACAAAAGAAGAGAACTCATTACCTTAGTAGAAAAACTCAAACAAGAAAGAAATCAAACTTCTAAAAATATCGGTCAACTCATAAAAGAAGGTAAATCCGCTGAAGAGGTTAAAAACAGAGTAAGACTCATCGGTGATGAGATTAAAGCTTATGATGAGGAAATCTCAAAGTTGGAACAAACCATTCAAGAAGCCTTATTAAATACACCAAACATTCCAGCTTCAGATGTACCTGTGGGTATGGATGAAAAGGACAATGAAGAGTTATATAAAGTAGGTGTCCCAAGACAATTTGAGTTTCCTGTTAAAGACCATGTTGAACTTGGTGAGAAATTAAACATTTTAGATTTCGAAAGAGCCGCTAAAATCACTGGCTCTAGGTTTGTAGTTGATAAAGGTTTAGGTGCGAAACTAGAAAGAGCCTTAATTCAGTTTATGATGGACCTTCATGCGGAAGATCACGGCTATATGGAAATTATCCCCCCATTTATTGTCAATGAGCAATCCATGATTGCAACCGGTCAATTTCCTAAATTTAAGGAAGATTCATTTAAAGTGGTAGGTAAAGATGTAGCTTGGTATTTAAACCCAACCGCAGAAGTCCCTACCATCAATTTACACCGTGATGAAATATTAGACTATCAGACTTTACCGATTAAGTATGTCAGTTTTACCACCGCTTTTCGAAGTGAGGCGGGTAGTGCAGGTAGAGATACAAGAGGCATCTTACGCCAACATCAGTTTAATAAAGTCGAACTGATTAAATTTGCTACCCCTGAGACCAGTGATATCGAACACACCAAGATGCTTAAAAACTCTGAAAGGGTACTCCAACTACTAAAACTCCCTTATCGAGTGGTCGTGTTATCAACTGGTGATATGGGCTTTTCCATGGAAAAGACATATGACATTGAAGTGTGGATACCCTCACAACGTACCTACCGAGAAATTGGCTCCATATCTAATGCAGGAGATTATCAAGCCAGACGTGCTAATATTCGGTTTAAGCGCGATAAAGACGCTAAAACAGAGTATATTCACACCTTAAACGGTAGTGGTTTAGCCATCGGTAGAACGATGATAGCCATTATCGAAAACTATCAAAATGAAGATGGAACCATCACCGTACCTGATGTCTTGGTTCCGTATATGCATTTAACGATCATTAAATAAAATTAAAAAAAAGGAATGAAAAAAATGGACAAACTAACCGTTAAAATGTCTTATTCTGGAGAGAAAATCAAAGGACAAGGTGTTTTATCAGCTACACTTGAGCAAGTGGGATTAATTAAAGACTTATGTGGTGATGAGTTTGATGTCTTAATTAATAAACGCGGTAAACATGATATTTTACATATTCATACCGTTAACCCAAGAAGTTTCATTGGTGCTAAATACTCAAAAGCACCCGTTGTTACCCATGTACACTTTTTGCCTGAAACATTAGAGGGTTCAATAAAGTTACCGAAGTTATTTATGAAAGTATTTTCGAATTACTTTTTAAAGTTATATAGAAACAGTGAACATTTGGTGGTTGTCAACCCAAGTTTTATTCCTGAGTTGGTTAAATACAATATCCCAGAAGAACACATCACGTACATCCCTAACTTTGTTTCAGAATTGGATTTCTACAAATACGATGAAACACAAACTGAAGCAGCGAAAGCGAAGTTTGGTTATCAAAAAGATGACTTCTTAGTCATAGGCGTGGGTCAAGTTCAAATGAGAAAAGGGGTATTAGACTTTGTCAAAGTAGCTGAAAGCTTACCACACATTCAATTTGCCTGGGCAGGTGGCTTTTCATTTGGTAAAATTACTGATGGTTATAAAGACTTAACTAAAGTGATGGAAAATCCCCCAGCTAACGTCAAATTCTTAGGCATTATTGATAGAGAAGATATGACCGCTATCTATAATGCGGCTGATTTATTATTTATGCCTTCGTATAATGAATTGTTTCCTATGGCAATCTTAGAAGCGTGTAGTTGTGAAACACCCATCTTAGTTAGGGATTTAGAATTATTTAAACCCGTGTTATTAGATAACTACTTAACAGGTTTAACCAATGACGATTTTAGCAAAACCATCAATAAACTCTATGAAGATAAAGTGTTCTACCAACAAGCCGTTGATCATGCGTTATCGATTAAGCAATATTATTCACGTGTGAATATTAAAGATTTATGGATTGAGTTTTACCGTAAGTTATATCAAACACATCAAGAAAAACTAGCGCTTAAAAAACAAAAGAAGAAAAAAAAATAAGTCATTAAGAGATAAGATAGTTCAAAAGCGTATCTACGTGTTTGTATTTAACAAAAAATCACATAATGTTGTGATATTTGAACGACATTAATAAGGTATTATGAATGCGAAGATATAACTTCTATCTTATTTCTCCTTTTTTAATATGATATAATGAAAGTGCCAAGGAAACCTGGCACTTTCACTATTTATAAGGAGGTTTATGGACTTATGAAAATATATTTAGTTGAAGATGAAAAAGATTTAGCTGAAATCGTTAAAAAATATTTAGAAAAAGAAGGGTTTGAAGTCCGGGTTTTTCTAAACGGAGATGATGCCATGAAACACGTTGCCGATGAGGTTGATCTTTGGATATTAGACATTATGTTACCTACAGATATCAATGGCTATGATTTAATTGAAGCTATTAAGCAACATCGACCCAACGCGGGCACGATGTTTGCGAGCGCACGTGATCATGACTTAGATAAAATAAGAGGCTTAGAATTAGGTAGTGATGATTATATCGCTAAACCTTATTCACCAAGAGAATTGGTACTTCGTGTGAAAGCCATCTTAAAGCGCACTCAAAAAGCAAGTGGTACCATCATTCGTTATGAAAATTATGAGGTAAACGTTGAAAAGCGGATCATTAAAGACAACACCGATATTATTGACTTAACCAATAAAGAATTTGAATTGTTGTTGTTTTTCTTAGAAAATAAAAACATGCCCTTTTCTCGAGAACAAATACTGTCTCATGTATGGGGACCAGACTATTATGGCAGTGATCGTGTGGTTGATGACTTATTAAGACGACTTAGAAATAAAATGCCTGAATTAAAAATTGAAACGATATATGGATTTGGATATAGACTTTTATAAACTATGAGAAAGATTAAACTATCAAGTCAATTGTTATTACTTTACACAACCGTTACTGTATTAAGCGCGGTTGTTTTTGGCTTGGTAACGTTTAGAAACTATGATGCGGTCTATAAAGGTATTTCTAAAAGCGAATTAGATACTTATATGGAATTGGTATACCAAGACCCAAGGGAATTAGATGGTAAAGATTTACTGGGTTATGTGATTGCCTATATTCAAGAAGTGAATTTTACACCTGAAACCACGTCCGCTTTTGAAGTGTCACCGAATGTGGAAGCGATTGTGCCTCAAACAGGGATTCAACATGAATTGGCACTGGCTGCTTATCAAGGGTACTTTGAGTATAAAGCCAGCAATCAAAAGATTTATTACTTAGGTATTAAAGAAATCAGACGAGTCGATGCGAATACAACCCAAAACTTTATCAGTATCTTAGACAGTCAGTACATTGTCGATTTAAAGAAGTCAAGCGCTCAAACCGATGTCTTACTTTCATTTATTGGAACGTTTGTGGCGTTTGCGGTTATTATGGTTGTTGGTAACGTCATCTTAGCCTTGTGGAGTCGAGAGATGACCAAACGGATAAAGAAGTTATCGGATGATGTGTCTTTACTCGGGGCTCAAGGGTATGAAAAAGAAATTCAGATTACTGGTGCCGATGAAATCAGCGATTTAGCGTTTAATGTTGAAGAGATGAGAAAAGAAATTATGTACAATGAAGCCACCAAACAAGAAATGTTTCAAAACTTATCACATGACTTTAAAACCCCGATCTCCGTCATTAAAAGTTATGCGGAAGGGATTGAAGATGGCATTATTGATTTAGAAGGTGCAAAAACGATTGCGCTTCAAGCTGAAAAACT